>DATNEM010000145.1:0-10303 GCA_035552995.1 Acidobacteriaceae bacterium
CTTGGCGTGGCAACGGATACTCGTTGCAATTTACGGCTCAGGTTTGGGAGGGTGTATTACCAGCCAATACTGAATGTACCATGCTTGGCATGGAAGTTCCCAGGTTTCTGCAGGCTGTAGCGATGATTGCGGCGTTGGGCATAGGTGGTCCAGCGTTGGTTCGTGCGCAAGCAGCGTCGGTTAGCGCGAAAGCGGCAGCGCCCGGGAGTACTGCCGGCTCGGCGCTTGAGGCGCGACTGCGTGAGATTGCGGCGGCACACCACGGCAAGGTGGCGCTGTATGCGACACAGTTGAACACGGGCCGCACGGTTTCGCTCGATCCAGACGCGGTGGTGCAGACGGCTTCAGTCATCAAGCTGACAATTCTGTTTGAGGCGATGGAGCAGGTGCGTGCCGGCAAAGCGCACTGGGACGACAAGATTGTCCTGCAGCCCGGCGATGCGGTGTCGGGCTCCGGGGTGTTGCTGTTTCTGGATGCACCGCAAACGCTCACGTTGAAGGACGACCTGACCCTGATGGTGGTGATGAGCGACAACGTGGCGACCAATCTCGCAATGGACAAGCTGGGGCTGGATGCGATCAATGCGCGGATTGCGTGGATGGGGCTGAAGGACACACATCTGTACAAAAAGATTGGCAAGCCCGCGACGGAACCGATGCCCGCGGACCAGCCGAAATTCGGACTCGGCAAAACCACGCCACGGGAGATGGCCGAGGTGATGGAACGGATCGGGCTATGTGAGCTGGATCGGCCAGGGCGGATTTCCGCGCAGGACGCGAGGCCGATCTCGGCGGCGCATGCCGCGATCTGCGGCGTGGCGCTGAAGATGCTCCGCAACCAGTTTTACCGCGACACGATTCCGCGGTATCTGGAGAAGCTGGATTCGACGGAGACTGGTTCGGGAACGGCGAGCAAGACGGGCAGCCTGAATGCCGTACGAAATGATGTGGCGATTGTGGCGGGGAAGTCCGGGCCCTTGGTGATTTCCGCATTTACATACGAGAATCAAGATACGGGTTGGACCGCCGACAACGAGGGCGAGCTGACCATTGCGAAGTTGGCGAAGGCGATTGTGGATGCGTGGTCGCCGGCGGGAATTGACGGCAAAACGTTGGTGCCGGGGTTGACTTTGAGGCCGCTGAGTCCTGAAGCGCAGGCGGCTGCGTCTAAATGAGTGTGGAAGGATCGGACGGGATGGACGAGATAAAGCCGGCCGAGCAGGGAAGCGACGCTGCCGAAGCTGCCGCGATCGAGTCCGCTCCGGAGAACGTCGTGATGCATGAGGCTCCGGCTGCGGGGCGACTCGGCATCTTCCGCTCGTGGGTGCGCGACCTGGTGATCGCGGTTGCGGTTTCGGCGTTCATCATTCTGTTTCTCTATCAACCGGTGCGGGTGGAAGGCACCAGCATGCTGCCGCAGCTGGAGGACCAGGACCGGCTGTTTATCGACAAGATTGCATACCGTGTCGGGGAGATCCACGAGGGCGACGTAGTCGTCTTTGAATATCCGCGTGACCGCTCAAAGAGCTACATCAAGCGCGTGATTGCGCTGCCGGGTGACCGGCTGCGCATCGACCACGGCCGTGTGTACGTCAACGACAGGCGGCTGCCTGAACCGTATGTTCCGCTGCGCTTTGAGGATGACCGCTCGGTCGCTGAGATGACGCTGCCCGCGCATGAATACTGGATGATGGGCGACCACCGGTCTATTTCGTCCGACAGCCGAGACTTCGGTCCGGTGGACCGCTCGCTGATCTACGGCAAGGCGGTCTTTGTCTACTGGCCGATGGAGCAGGTGGGCGTGGTGCGGTAAAGCAAAGCGACCGCGGATTTTCGCCGATTTGCGCGGATTAAAATTTCAAGATTGATGCAGGTTGGAACCGCCACCAAGTGAGTAGAACGGACGGAATTCCGCCTCGCCTCCTCATTCACTATCCGCGTTCATCCGCGAAAATCCGCGGTCGCTTTGTGTTTATGCCGCTGAGTTCGCAACGATCTGCGCAAAGGATGCCGGTTCAAGGCTGGCGCCGCCGACCAGCGCGCCGTCGATGTCCTCGAGACAGCATAAGGACGACGTATTGTCCGGCTTGACGGAGCCGCCGTACAGGATGCGCGTGCTGGCGGCGAGTGCAGGCGAGAGAGATTTCGCGATCTGCGCACGGATGATTCGGTGCGCATCGTCGGCGATCTGCGGCGTGGCGGTTTTGCCGGTGCCGATGGCCCAGACCGGTTCGTAGGCGATGACCAGGGGCTGCGCCTCATCCGGCGTAATGCCGCTGAGCGCGACGGAGGTCTGGCGCTCGAGGACTTCAGTGGTTTGTCCGGCCTCGCGCTCGGCGAGATGCTCGCCGACGCAGACGATGGGAACGAGGCCGTGCTTGAGCGCGGTCTTCAGCTTGAGGTTTACGCTCTCGTCGGTTTCGTTGAAGTACTGGCGGCGCTCCGAGTGGCCGATGAGGACGTGCGTCACGCCAAGTGCTTTCAACTGCGGCGCGGAGGTCTCGCCGGTGTAGGCGCCCTGGTCGAGCCAGTGCATGTTCTGCGCGGCGACTCGGACGGGGTTGTTGCGCGCGGCTTCGATCACCGTAGGCAGCAGCACCGGCGAGGGGCACACGACGATCTCCGTCTCTTTATGCTTGCCGATAAGTGGCGCGAACGCCTTCATGAAGGCGGTGGCCTCTTCGGGCGTCTTGTACATCTTCCAGTTGGCGGCGATCAGCATCTTGCGCATTGAAATCCCTCTTTTCCAAGGCCCGCCGTCGGACAGGCGTGACGATGTATTCGTGGTTCGTGAGATGAACGTGGCGTTCACCGAAATGCATCGAGTAGCGGAGCGTTACTTCTCCGACAGTGCCGCGACGCCGGGAAGCAGTTTGCCTTCGAGAAACTCGAGACTTGCGCCGCCGCCGGTGGAGATGTGCGAGATGCGCTCCGCGACGCCCGCGGCCTGCACTGCCGCGACGGAATCTCCACCGCCGACGACGCTAGTGGCTTCTTCGTTCGCCGCGACCAGCGTAGCGATGGCGTTGGTGCCTTCGGCGAAGGGTGAAAGTTCGAAGACGCCCATCGGGCCGTTCCAGAGGATGGTGCGGGCGTCTGCGATCTCCTTCGCGAAAAGGTCGACGGTAGCGCCGGCGATGTCGAGGCCCATCCATTCGGCGGGGAAGGGGCCGTCACCTTCAAAGGTCTGGACCTTTGCGGAGGCGTCGAACTTGTCCGCAAGGACATGGTCGATCGGCAGGATGAGCTTCACGCCTTTCTTCTTCGCCTTTGCAAGCGCAGCCTTTGCGATGTCGATCTTGTCGGCCTCAACGAGGGACTTGCCGGTAGTCTGCCCGAGCGCCTGCAGGAATGTGTATGCCATGCCGCCGCCAATCAGCAGCGTGTCCGCCTTATCCAGCAGGTTGTCGATCACATCGATTTTGCCGGAGATTTTGGAGCCGCCGATGATGGCGACAAATGGGCGGTCTGGTTCAGTGAGGACTTTGCCGAGGAAGTTCAGCTCCTTCTCCATCAGAAAGCCCGCGGCCGACTGCTTGACGTAGTGCGTCACGCCCTCAGTGGACGCGTGCGCGCGATGCGCGCTGCCGAAGGCATCGTTCACATAGACATCGCACAGCGAGGCTAGTTGTTTTGCAAAGTCGGGGTCGTTCGCCTCTTCTTCAGGATGAAAGCGAAGATTTTCGAGCAGCAGCGTCTGACCGCTCTCGAGCTGGGTCGCCATTTCGTGGGCGACCTCGCCGACGCAATCCGGCGAGAAGGCTACGTTTTCGCCCTGGTTGAGCACGTGATCCAGCAGCGAGCGCAGCCGGGCGACCAGCGGCTTGAGGCTCATGGACTCAACCGGCTTGCCCTTGGGCCGGCCGAGGTGGGAGCAAAGAATCACCTTGGCTTTGTGGCGCAGCGCGTACTCGATGGTCGGCAGTGTTTCGCGGATGCGCGTGTCGTCAGTGATAACGCCGTCCTTGAGCGGCACGTTGAAGTCGACGCGAATGAGCACACGTTTGTGCTCGAGATCGAGGTCCCGCAGGGATAGCTTGGGCATATGAAACAGAATATGTTGTTTCCGCCGGATTTGGAAACTCTGCACATTTGCCGATTGCGGACCGCCAGCATCGCCCCGAAACATACAGCATCTATACTTACGATATGGCCCCTGCACTCCCCGCCACACTTGGCGCGCTGCGCGCCAGCGAATACACTCCGGCCCGCGTGGGCCGCACCGTGAAGGACGAACTGCGTGAGAACCTCATCGTGCGGCTCAAGGCGATGGCCGCGGCGAAGGATGAAGATGCCACCCTGTTTTCCGGCATCGTGGGATATGAGGACACGGTAGTCCCGCAGCTGATCAACGCTGTGCTTTCGCGCCACAATTTTATTTTGCTCGGATTGCGCGGTCAGGCGAAGTCGCGCATCCTGCGCGCGCTTACGACGCTGCTCGACCCTTACATTCCTGCCGTGGCCGGTTCCGAGGTGCGCGACAATCCCTATGCGCCGATCTCGAAGTTTTCGCGTGACCTCATCGCCAAGCTGGGCGATGAGACGCCGATTGCGTGGTTGACTCCGGACGACCGTTACGTCGAGAAGCTCGCGACTCCGGATGTGACGGTGGCAGATCTGATCGGCGATGTGGACCCCATCAAGGCGGCGCGGTCGAATCAGGACCTGGGCAGTGAACTCACGATGCATTATGGCCTGCTGCCGCGCGCCAATCGCGGCATCTTTGCCATCAATGAGCTGCCTGATCTCGCGGGCAAGATCCAGGTCGCGCTGTTCAACATCATGCAGGAAGGCGACGTGCAGATTAAGGGCTACCCAGTGCGGCTGCCGCTGGATCTGGCGATTGTGTTCTCGGCGAACCCGGAGGACTATACCGCGCGCGGCAAGATTGTGACGCCGCTGAAGGACCGCATCGGCTCGGAGATTCGCACGCACTATCCGGAGAATATTGAGGAAGGCATCCGCATCACGGCGCAGGAGGCATGGACGGAGCGGGCGCCGCATGATTTAGGGAAATCCGCGAAGGCGGCGAAGAGCGCACTGGAAATCCCACGCTACGTGCGCCAGATTGTGGAGCAGATTGCCTTCACTGCGCGCGAGGAGAAGAAGGTGGATAAACGGTCCGGCGTCTCGCAGCGGCTGCCCATCACGACGATGGAACTGGTCGTGTCCAACGCCGAACGACGCGCGCTGCTGCACGGCGAGGAGCTTGCGGTCGCACGCGTGGGCGACATCTACGCGGCGCTGCCCGGGATCACCGGAAAGATCGAACTGGAGTATGAGGGCGAGGTGCGCGGCGCGGACACGGTCGTGCGTGACATTATTCGCACCGCGGTGGCGCATGTCTTCGATCTCTATTTCGCCCAGACCAACACACAGCAGATCGAGCAATGGTTCAACCTGGGCGGCACCGTGCAACTGAACGATGCGCAGCCTGCGACAGCATCCTTGGCGGAGTTGAAGCAGATTCAGGGGCTATTTGAAAAGCTGACGCCGCTCAATATCGATGCAAAATCGCGGCCGGAGATCGCCGTCGGCGCCGCCGAGTTTTTGCTGGAAGGCATGTACGCGCACAAGCGGTTGAGCCGCAGCGAGGAACGGAGTTTTTCCGCGGGAGAGCGAAAGCAGCGGATCGAAGAGGCTGCGCGCCACTCCGAGCGCATGCGCGAGCGGGACGCAGAGCGTGAAGACTATACGAAATCGCGCACGCGGCGTGGGTTCAACTGAGCACCTCGTGCCATTTTCGATGCTTCGCGTAGAATGACCGAAAGCCACAATGCTGGAGCCGATAGATGCGGCCCGGGCGAGTCTGCGAACGCGTACGATGACGACCTTCTTTGTATGGATTGAATCCTTCTCTTCTCCGCCCGCCGGCGCTGACCCGAAAATCACGGTGGCTGTGGAGCAGCTGCCTATGGGGCCGACGCAACGGCTGGTGGGATTGCGCGTGAGCGACGACCAGATGGCCAAACGGTGCTCTCTGCTGCGCCAGCAGAACGGGATCCAAGTATCCATTGAAGGCGACCACACGCTGGAGTTCGTTGTGGACAAGGCATTGGCGAAGATCGGCAAGCGGCACGCGAATGCACGCCGCGGAATACGCTGATCGATTCTAGTTATAACAATTCGTAAATCTATTCGTATTGCTTATCCTGAGTCTCAGGGAGGAGCGATGCCGAATCTTACCCGCCAGGTCTTTGACGCCACGGCTTCCACGTATGATCGCGATCGTTCGCGGTTGGTTCCCGGTTGCGACGCGTTATACGGCTGGGCAATCGATCTCATCCCGTCGCGCGCGAAGACCATGCTCGACCTCGGCGCCGGGTCCGGGTTGCTGACGGCGCTGGTCCGCGATCGCTTTCCCAATGCGCACATCCACTTGATGGACTTTTCCGAGCCGATGTTGAAGCTTGCGCGTGAGCGGCTGGCGGGAGATGAGAATGTGACCTTCCATCAGGCGGACTACGTTGCGGAGGAATTGTCGGGCGATCTTTGCGCCATCATCTCTTCACTCTCCGTTCATCACCTGGATGACGAGGACAAGCGTGAGGTCTTCAGGAAAGCACATGCAGCCCTCAAGCCCGGCGGGGTATTCATCAATGCTGACCAGGTTGCCGGGCCGACACCGGAGCTTGACGAGCGGTACAGGGCGTGGTGGCTGGCGCAGGTGCGGGCGCTGGGTGCGACCGAGGCGCAAATTGAGGCTTCGCTCTATCGACAGAGGGAAGACCGTTGCTCGCCGGTGGGCGATCAGCTGGCGTGGCTGCGCGAGGCCGGATTTGCCGACGCCGACTGCTGGTACAAGGAGGGGCGGTTCGCTGTAATGAGCGGGACGAAACGCTAAGAGGCGCTTAGCATACTTCCGCGAGGCAAGGTTTCTGCATCCAACGGCCCAAATGCCAAATCGCTGCGCCAGCCGGAGCGGCGACAGAAGTTGCGGATAGGTTTTCTGCGAGGTAGAGTGATGCGCCGAATTGCCTTTTCTGTTTTCGTGCTGATGGTTTCGTTTGCCTGCGCCGCAGTCGCCCATGCACAGGTCTCGGTTTACGCCACATGGGCTAACGCCCGCATCACAGATGTGCCGAGCACCACCGGCACGACGACGCAACAGCAGACGTATTGGGCCTCGGGCATTGGAGGCGGTGTAACCGTGAACATCCTGCCCCTGCCCGTGGTTTCGCTGGGCGTCGACCTCCGCGGATCGACGAGATCAGGCGCCAATGGCGCCGATACGGCGCTGGGTGGGTTGAAGCTCGGCGTGCATCCGCCGGCGCTGCCCCTTAAGCTCTATATCCAGGGATCGGTCGGCTATGTCGGCCTTCGCCCGGCGAGCGGTGTTACCAACAAGTACGGCGCATGGGAGATTCTGGGCGGCGTGGATTATCCCCTGATCCACTTCGTCGATTTCCGCGTCATTGAAGTCGGAGCCGGCCGTACCTTCCTTCACACCACAACCAACAACAGTCCGAGCCTGCTCACGATTAATACCGGGCTTGTGCTGCACTTCTAACGCTCACGATTGCGACGATGCGCACGGCTGCTGTGTAATTCAAGCCCGAATCCGCGCCGGTCCCCATGCGTCTAAACTGGACGAGAGAGGCCTGTCCAAGTTGAAGCGCATCCGATACACGAAGTTCACGGGCGATCTGGCGAGCAGCGTCGATCTGGAAGACCTGCTGCAGGCGCTGTCGGACTTCCTGCTCGATTCCGGCTTCAACGACCCCTACTCGCAGTTCAGCGAATTCAACAACCAGACGATGGAGAATCTGCGCGAGGCCATTCGGCAGGCGCTGGAATCGGGAGAGATGTTCGACGAAGAGTCGCAGCAGAAGTTCGAGGATCTCTCCGCCGAGCAAGTGGAAGAGCTCATCGACAAGATCATCGAGCAGATGCAGCAGCAGAACTACATCAATGCGGAGCAGCCGGAGGGCCGGCAGGGCCAGATGGGCGGCGAAGGCGACGCGCGCTTCGAGGTCACGGACAAGAGCATGGACTTCCTGGGGTACAAAGCTCTGCGCGAACTGCTCGGGCCCCTGGGCCGGTCCAACTTCGGCCGGCATGACACGCGGCACCAGGCCGCGGGCGTGGAGATCAACGGCAGTTCCAAGCCGTATGAGTTCGGCGACACCCTGAATCTGGACGTGACCGCGACTTTCAGCAGTGTGTTCGCGCGCGAAGGCATCCGCACGGCGGTAGAGGGCGAGGAGCATACGCCGCTAAATGTGGAGTACTCCGACCTTCAGGTGCACCAGTCGGACTACCAGTCCTCGTGCGCGACGGTAGTGCTGCTGGACTGCTCGCACTCGATGATCCTTTACGGCGAGGACCGCTTTACGCCGGCGAAGCGCGTCGCAATGGCGCTCTCACATCTGATCCGCACGCAGTTCCCCGGTGACACGCTGAATCTTGTTCTCTTCCACGACACCGCCGAAGAGGTCCCCGTCTCACAGCTCTCGCGTGTGCGCGTAGGTCCGCACTACACCAACACGCGCGAAGGGCTGCGGCTGGCGCAGCGGATTCTGGCACGGCAGAACAAGGACATGAAGCAAATCGTGATGATCACGGACGGCAAGCCTTCGGCACTGACGCTGCCTGATGGGCGGATTTACAAGAATGCGTTCGGGCTCGATCCGTTGGTGATCGCGGAGACGCTGGAAGAAGTGTCGCGCTGCAAGCGGGCGAACATCATGATCAACACCTTCATGCTGGCGTCCGATTATTCGCTGATGCAGTTCGTGCAGCAGGTGAGCGCGATGTGCCGCGGCAAGGCCTATTTCACTACGCCACAGACGCTGGGCAATTATCTGCTGATGGACTTTATGTCGCGCCGGATGAAGACGGTGCATTGATAACTCTGACGGTCGGCCGCTCAGCCGCGCATCGCGATCACGATCTTCGCTGTCGTTATAGCCTGTCCAATGTGACGCTGAGTATGGTCCGCGCAGTGGACAAGCAGGCCGCCGACGGTCGTGGGCAGTTGCGCGCGGCCTACGGTGCGTGGGGTATTGAACTGGTCCGCCGCAATGGCGCGCCCGCGGGTTGCCGCGGAATGCAAACCAGTGTTCAACTCTGCCATGACGCTTTCCGCGGTTCCACCCGCATCCAACTCGCTTTTCAGAGCGGCGATCTGCGCGGCGTCAAGCTGTGCACCATCGGCGTAGGTCAGGAGGCGGTCCAGACTGCGCGCAATGTGGCGCAGATGGAAGGCGACCGGTGCGATGCCATGCGGGCGCGAGTTCATTTCATTGTCACTGAGTCCGCCACACCACCTTGCGGCATCTTCTTCAGCGAGTTCCAGGGCGTGCAGCACAGCGCGCGTGATCGCGTCGAGATTGGTGTGCGCGCCGCGCAGCCAAGGTTCAGGTGGCGGGACATTCGCGGCTGCCATTGTGTCTGCTACCTCCGGTTATCGGTTGCTGGTTCAGGATGGATCAGCAGGCGATCGACCTGCGGCGCCTCCAGCTTGAATGC
Organism: Acidobacteriaceae bacterium; assembly: GCA_035552995.1. Lineage (GTDB taxonomy): Bacteria > Acidobacteriota > Terriglobia > Terriglobales > Acidobacteriaceae > Edaphobacter. The sequence goes on from DATNEM010000145.1 coordinate 9,472, forward strand.
ACCTTCGAGCGCCGTGATCACTGCGTGCACGCGCGCCATCGGCAGATCATCCGGAAGCGTGCAGTGGCAGGAGACCTGCAGATGATCGCCTGAACCGTCCGACGTGCGCCTGCGCAAGCGCGTGACCAGCACATCGTGGATATCGAGTACTTCGGGAAACTTTGCCGCGGCAAGGCGCAAGCGTGCTTCGAGATCGGCATCCGCGGCCAATGACGAGGGCTGTTCGATGGTTGCTGGCTCGCTCTCGATGTGTGTCAGGATCGATTTGATTGCCGGTACCTCGCGCAGAATGTCGGCCTCCAGTGCGGTCACCAACTCGTGCGCCTCGCGCAAGGCCATGGTCTCGTCGACCTCCATATGCTGTTCGACGTGCAGGCCGCCATCCACCTGCTGCACGGATACATCGTGGATGGAAAGGCCACTGCGTGCGGCGACGGCGCGGACGCGGTCGTGTACGCTCTCGCCGATGGAGGCGGTGGGCACAGTGTGAACCACAACGTCGGCGCCGGGCAGATGCCGCTGCACGGCCTGGGTGGCGGCCGTGGTGATTTGTTCGGTGCGCTGGAAGGTGAGGTTGCGCGGCATCCCCAGCGTCACGTCGGCGAAGTAGTTTGCACCGGAGCGCCGCGTGCGCAGGCGGTCGACGGAGATCACAGCGGGAATCGCGGCAAGATCGCGCACAATGGCCGCACGCAATTCATCGGCCGATTGCGGCTGTCCGGTGGCCGGGTCGGTAGTGGGTGTGGCGTCCAGCAGCGTGTCGATGGTCTGCCGGGCGAGCCCCCAACTGACGCGCAGGATCACGCCGGCGACGGCCAGCGCGGCGATGGGA
>DATNEM010000146.1:0-5342 GCA_035552995.1 Acidobacteriaceae bacterium
CGTTGCAGCTCAGCCAGCAGCAGGCTTTCGTTGAACGGCTTCTGCACCCAACCCTGCGCGGCGCCCTTGGGCAGAACGCGTTCCGTCGGCGGGCTGACGCTGAGGATAATCACCGGGATGGACGCCGTCGCGGGCGAATCACGCAGTTGTTCCAAGGCCTCCCATCCGTTCAGGTCCGGCATATAGAGGTCCATGAGGATTGCGGCGATCGGCTGTGTCGGAAGACCAGCGTCGCTGCGCAGGCCGGCTGCGCGCGCCGTCTGTTCGCGCGCCACCGAAATTGCCTCTGCCCCGCTGCCTGCCTCAAGGATGTCGTAGCCGTGCTGGCGCAACTGTTCGGCCACCACCACGCGGATGCCGGGATCGTCATCACAGACCAGAATCAGTCCTTCACCGCGCTCCGCGCTGGGGAGAGCAGCAGGCGCTGCCGCGGCCCTGTCCGATGCGCGTGCCGAGCGGGACAACTGCACCCACAGCGTCGTCCCGGGACCGCCCTGATTGGGCTGGGCCCAGATGGCGCCGCCATGTTGATGCACAATGCTGCGGCAGATCGCCAGACCGAGGCCGGTGCCACCCTTCTTGGTGGAATCGCCGGACTCCACCTGCAGGAACCGGTCGAAGACGGCCTCCAGCTTGTCTGCTGGAATGCCGCGGCCCTGGTCGACCACTTTCAGCAGCAGCGAATTGATATCGGAGTGCACCTGCACAGTGACCGTTGACCCGGCAGGCGAAAACTTGATCGCGTTGGAGAGCAGGTTGGTCAGCACCTGCACGATGCGATCGGGGTCGGCGTCGAAGTAGATCGCATCGCGGGGTGCAGATGAGTTCAGCTCCAGATGGATACCCGCGTCGTCGGCCATGGGCGTAATGGCGTCGATCGCCTCGCGCGCCAGCTCCAGCACCGAGCAACGCCGCACCTGCAATGGTGCGCTCCCGGACTCCATGCGCTCGAGGTCCAGAATGTCGTTGATCAGGCGGATCAGCCGCTCCGTGTTGGCGGAGGCGATGCGCAGCAGGTTCTGCGACTTGGGGTCGATGTCCCCGAGCATACCTGACGTCAGGAGACCCAAGGCGCCGCGGATACTCGTCAGTGGCGTGCGCAGCTCATGTGACACGGTGGAGATGAACTCATCTTTGACCGAATCCAGGCTGGAACGCTGCGCCAGTTTCGCCTTCTGCTGCTCGGCCAGCTCGCGGCTGCGGTGCAATTCCGCGTGCAGCCGGTCCAACTCCTGACGCAGGCTGCGCGTGCGCGAGCTCTGCCGAAGCGTGTGCAAGCCAAGCAAGAACACGCTGGCCAGCAGGAGCAGCAACAGGATGGGAGGGTGCGCTGTCATCACCGAAGTTCCATGGTATAGCGTGATGCGACGCAGGGAGATGAAAGTGAACCAGTGGAAGCACCTACTATAGCGCAGTCCATGGTCTGTCCGGCATCTTTCATCGTTTCAGGCCGATTCGCTATGCGGAGACGGGTTCGGAGACCCGGGCCAGCGTTTCGGTCCAGTTCTTTCCGGCGCGGCCCTCGGCGGCTCCCTTGTGCAGGGAATAACCCGCGATGAGCGGCAGCGCCAGCGTGGCTTCGGCGTACACCATTTGCTCGAAGGTGGTGTCCACTTTACCCCAGGAGCTGGCTTCCTTCAGTGTGGAACCCGACAGAGCGCCGTCGCGCGAGTCGGCGACGGTGACCTGGATTGCGTACTTGTGCATGGGCGCATCGACACCCAGAATCTCCGCCGCGACCACGATATCCTGGGCGAAGTTCTTGGGCACGCCGCCGCCAATCATCAGCAAGCCAGTCGTCGGGTTGGCGATCTTCAGCTGTGTCAGCTCGTAAAAGTCCTTCGCCGAGTCAATCGAGACGACCGGTTGTCCGCGACGCGCGTGCTGGTGCGCCACAAAGCCGAAGCCGGCCGAGCAGTCCGAGAACGCCGGGCAGAAGATCGATACACCTTTCTCGTAAGCGGCGAAGATGATGGAGTCAGCATTGCCGCCGGCCGGCGTCCGGCCCTCACGCTCCAGGTATGCACCCATCTCGCGGATAATCTCGCGCGAGCTGTAGGCGCGCGGTTCCATGGAGTTGATGATCTTTTCCGTGGTCTCATCGCAGATGCGCAGCTCTTCTTCGTCGATGAAGGTGTCGTAGATTCGGTCAATCATCAGTTCGCGCAGCTCGCCATCGCCGTTGCCGTACTTGTACTCATCGCCCGCGACGTAGTGGCGGAAGCCCAGCGCTTCAAAGAAGTCCTGGTCCACGATGTTTGCGCCGGTGGAGACGATCGCATCCACCATGTTGTTGCGGATGAGGTCGACGAAGAGCTTCTGGAGCCCCGCGGAGATCAACGATCCGGCGAGGCACAGGATCACGCCGCAGTCATGATCGCGCAGCATCATCTCGTAGATCGAGGCCGCGCGTGCGGTGTCGCGAGAGGTATAGGCCATGGAGGCCATCGCGTCCACCAGCGGGACTACGTTGTACTTCGCGATGTCGATGTGCCGGATGGGCGTCTTCAGCAATTCTTTTTTGGTTGGCATAGTCACTTCCAGTTTACCGCGACGGCGCGTGGAAGAAATCGCTGAATCCCCGTAAATTGTGCAGGTTTTCACAAAATGGAGGGATGGCTCGTGGCGGTCGGGTTCCATCCCCTTGCCTCCAACGGGAACCGTGTCGCTCCTCGCCGCGTACTGGCCTTCATGAAGCTTCGCTTTCACACTGCCGCGCTGCTCCTGGCTCTGCCCGCCGGGGCCGCTTACTCTCAGCACTCATCTTTCGCTGTAGCCACCATCCGGCCGAGCGCGGCCGAGGTGAAGTTTGAGCATGATGGCAGTATCGAGATTTTCGGCAATACATTGCGCATGAAAGATGTGATGGTGCAGTCGTGCATCAAGTGGGCCTACAACGTGCAGGACAGCCAGATCGCCGGTCCGGAGTGGATCGAATCGGACCGCTTTGATATCACGGCCAAGTCCGACAAGCCGGCCAACGAAGATGAGATGAAGCGGATGTTGCAGGGCCTGCTCGCCGAGCGCTTTGGTCTGAGCTTCCATCGAGAACAGCGAGAGATGAAGGCGCTCATTTTGAGTGTCGCCAGCACCGGAGCGAAGCTGAAACCGGCCGCCGCGCCGGATGCACCCCCCTATCGCCAGAACTCCGCCAATGGATCAATCGCAAAGTCCATGCCGATCCAAGAATGGGCCAACTTCATCGCCGGCCCGCTGCAGATGCCGGTTGTGGATGAAACCGGACTGACGGGAAAATACGATTTCGTCATCGACTTTACGGGCTACATTCCGGAACCGGGCAAGAACATGGATGTCGCCAGGCCAGACGCAACTGGAATCCTGAAAGCTGTGCTGCATGACCAACTCGGGCTGAACATCGATGCGCATAAGACCCGGGTTGAAGTGATGGTGATCGACCGCGTGGAGAAGCCGTCGGCGAACTAGATCCGCGAAGCACGCTCGCATATGCAACGCAAGCCGCCTAAAATTGAAATGTGGCGACGACCACACAGATCGCGGCCCCTGCGCGGATAACCAGTCCGCTCGCCCTGTGGCACTTGCTTTCGCTGGATGCTCCAACAGTCGCGGCGCTTTGGACCTGGTTCATCGGCCGGGCTGCCGGAGTGCATCTTCCAGCTGCTTCCCTCATCGCGATGGCGCTCGCGGTGTGGATTCTTTACGCTGCCGACCGCTTACTCGATTCCAGCGCGCTCGATTCCATGGACGCGCTGCCTGTCCGTTCTATGGCAATGGCCGAGTTCGAAGCGCGCCATTACTTCCACCATCGCCACCGCCGCCCCTTTGTCGTGGGAATAGCGTTAGCGTCGATTGCGCTCGGCGGACTGTTGCCGCTACTGGACCATGCCGCATTGCGCCTCTACCTCGTCGAAGGCGGACTCTTGATCGTGTGGTTTCTGGTGGTCCACGCCACGCGCAGCGCGCATCGTTTGCCCAAGGAAATTGCCGTCGGCGTCTTCTTCTCCGCCGCGGTCTTCATCCCAACCGTAGCGCGCAATCCTGCGCTGCGGTTCGCACTCGCGCTGCCCGCATTGCTGCTTGGCGTACTCTGCGGGCTGAACTGCCTCTTTATCTATGCGTGGGAGCACACGCGGACACCGAGCGATCGCAAGGGCGTCGCGGCGCCTCACCCTACGACGCGTTTTGCCCTCCAAAGGCTCTGGGTGATTGCAACCACGGAGATTGTTGCGGCCATCGCGCTCGCTGCATTCAACGAGGGCGCACCGCGGTTGATCGCCGTGGCCTGCGCACTCTCTTCGGCAATGCTGCTTTGGCTCCATCAAAGCCGCAGGCAGTGTTCGCAAGGGAGACTGTCCCGTATCCACCTGCGAGCCGCTGCCGATCTCGCCCTGCTGACGCCGGCGCTGGCATTGGCGTGGCTGGTGTTTTCTTCGCGATGATTCGCAACGCCGCAGCATTCACTGCAAACAATAGGCGCGATTATGCCGCCGCTGCCAGCTTCGACCTTGTCGCGAAGCCTTATCGCTGGATGGAGCGCCTGACCTTCGGTCGCGCGCTAGGGCGCTGCCGCACGCACTTCCTGCCCGAACTCGCGGGTTGCCGCAGCGCATTGATTCTTGGCGACGGCGACGGCCGCTTTACTACCGCGCTGCTGCGCGCGAATCCGCACATCCTCATCGACGCAGTTGACTCCAGCGCCGCGATGCTGGACCTGCTCACGCAGCGCGCGCTTATCGCAAGTCCGGACGCCTCTAATCGCCTGCGCGCGCACCACGCCGATGCGCGCGCCTTCGTACGCGCCCTCGCTCCAAATGCCACCTACGACCTGATCGTGACGCACTTTTTCATCGACTGTTTCACGCAATTTGAAATTGATTCGCTCGCCGTGACGCTCGCGCCACACCTGGAACCGGGGGCACTTTGGGTGGTCTCCGATTTCCGCATTCCGCCGGGAGTGATGCAATGGCCTGCACGCGCGCTTGTCCGGTCACTGTATTTCGTATTTCGGATTCTTACAGGACTGCGCACCACGCATCTGCCAGATCACGCTGCCGCGCTCACCGCTACAGGCTTTACTCGCAACGCACAGAGACTCTCGCTGATGGGAATTCTGACCACCGAACTCTGGGGCTACACGCCCGCGCAGGAACCGGCGTACACTCCACACCATGCAGCTGCCGCCACAACGTCCACGCGTCGAACATGATCCCGACCCGGTTCCTGACCCGGAACCCGTAAGCCCATCTCTGCCCGCGCCCGATCCCGGGGTCTACCATCCAAATCCGTCTATCCCAGTCCCTCCAGCAACTAACAATTAGCAACTGACAACTAAGCTATAGGTATGAATCTTTTTATCCTCCGCC
>DATNEM010000147.1:0-8860 GCA_035552995.1 Acidobacteriaceae bacterium
AGATCGCGCGCGAGATAAATCTGCATCCACTCGGCGAGGAACCCGGGGCTGGCATAGTAGCGCAGCAGCATGGTCCAGCTCTTCGCGCGGTAGCCGGTCTCTTCGATCATCTCGCGCTTCGCCGCAACCAGTGGCGCCTCGCCAGGGTCGCGCGTGCCGGCAGGCAGTTCAATCAGGTACTGTCCGGCAGCGTGACGATATTGCCGTTCAAGGATCACCGTAGGGTCTTTCGGATTCTGCGACTCATCCACCGCAAGGATCACGACGGAGCCATTGTGGTGGATCACGTCACGCACGGTCTTGTGGCCACTGGGTTCAATGACCGTATCGGTATAGACATCGAAGACGCGGCCCTTGAACGATAGCTTCGAACTGACAACTTTGCGCTTGCCGGGCTTCGTGGCGGACTTTTTCTTTCTCGTGGAGGGCATTTTCTTTGCAGACGCGTCAGACTTCCTGGCCTTTGTGACGGTGGGACTCATAGGATTACGGTATCATCCTGCATCGAGGGCAAAAAACTCGCATCCAATCGGGTGCACGCCGAAAAAGCAGTCAGGAGAGCCCCGCCGCGAGTCTTCGCGGGATTGACCTGCGTCAGAAACTGAGAAGCCGATGCCAGGGAATTTTAGATGAGCACCGAGTGTTACCCCATCACGACGCTGCCGCACGTGACCAGGCTCTATCGCGAATATCTCGCGATGGGCGACACGGAATCGCCGGTGCGCAACCAGTCTCTAAAAAACTGGTACGGCGCGGCGCCGCTGGGCCAGGCGTGGATGAAGCCGGTTGCGCCAAGTTCGCACGCGGCTGCTTTGGCTGATGCGCTGGACCGGCAGAGCAGGGAATTCGGCGCGGGCGAAAAGACGCTCGCAAATATCGCGAAGCTGCGCGCGGGTGCGCGCGCGATCGTCACCGGGCAGCAGGTGGGCCTGTTGGGCGGGCCACTGCTCACGCTGAACAAGGCCGCGACCGCAATCGCGCGTGCGAAGCAGGCGACAGCCGCGACCGGTGTGGAACATGTTCCGGTCTTCTGGCTGGCAACCGAGGACCATGACATTGAAGAGGTCGACCAGGTCTCGCTGCTGACCAAGAACGCGGTCGGCACACTGCGCCTGGGTCTGAAGACCAATGATGCACCGGTGGGTAATGTAGCGTTCGGTGAAGCGATAGGGCCGCTGCTGGATCGCTCCTGCGAACTGCTGGGCTACTCGCCGATCTGCGAACTGCTGCGCGAGTGTTACGGAGCGCAAGGCGCGACCTTGGCAACCGCGTTCGCCGGGTTGATGTCGCGACTCTTCAGCGATCATGGGCTGATCGTCATGGACGCCGGCGGACGCAACTTCCACTTGCTGGGCGCGAAGGCCCTGCGTGCGGCTATCGAGCAGGCAGAAGAGTTGGAGTCAGCACTGATGGCCCGATCCGGAGAACTCGAATCGGCGAGCTGTCACGCGCAGGTGCTGGTCAAGCCCGGTGCGTCGCTATTGTTCCTTGTGAGCGATGTGGAAGGTCAGCCGGGCGTCAAGACGCGCCAGCCGTTGAAGCGCCTTCCTGACGGGACCTGGAAGGCCGGCAACGGCAGCTCGGCAACGACGCTCTCTACATCCGAATTGCTAGCCATTCTTGCCGAATCTCCAGAGCGCCTCAGCCCAAACGCACTGCTGCGCCCCGTCTTCCAGGACACCATCCTGCCTACGACCGCCTACGTCGGCGGCCCGGCGGAGATCGCATACTTCGCGCAAAGTGCCGTGCTATATGAGCGGGTTCTGGGCCGCGTCACGCCCATTCTGCCGCGCATGTCGGCGACGATCCTCGAGCCCGCCATCGCCGCAGTGATGCAGCAGCATGAGCTGAGCCTGCCGGACGCGTTCTGTACGCCCGAAGAGTTGGCCCAGCGGTTGGGCGCGCGCGCCATGCCCATCGAGGCCAAGAAAAAGCTTGCCGCGGCCGGCAATGCGCTCGACGATGCGCTCGCGGCGGCGCAAAGCTACATGGGCACGTTGGACGCTGGACTCGGCCAGGCGGCCGAGGTCTCCGCCTCGAAGATGCGCTACCAGATGGATCGGCTGCGCCGGCTCGCCGCGACCTACGAACTGAACAAGGAATCAAGCCTGAAGAAACACGCAGACGCCATGGCCCTTCACTTATTTCCCGAAGGCCACCCGCAAGAGCGGGTCATCGCCGGCGTGTGGTTCCTCGCCGCGTGGGAGCTCGCAAAGGGCGACGCTGGCACGGGCTTGATCGACCTGCTGGTCGAGACAGCGGCGAGCCAGTGTCCCGGACATCTGGTGATCCGCTTCTAGCGATTCGACAGCCTTTCCTTTTACTTTCACCGCGCTCTGCATGGTGGCTTAGAATGGTCTCGTTAGGGAGACGCAATATGGGCTTGAGCGATCAGCCATTTGAAATACCGTGCCCGGATTGTGGCGCGATGATCAAGGTAGACCCCGTCACGCGAGCGGTGATTTCGCACACCTCCGCGCCGAGGAAGCGCACCTTCGAGGATCTCACTGCCGCTGCTAAGGCAGCAAAGGATGCAGACGCACGCCGCGAGTCGATCTTCGCCCAGAGCGTGCAGGCCCAGAAGAACGCCGAGGACGTGATGGCGAAGAAGTTTGCCGAGGCATTCAAGAAGGCGAAGGAATCGCCGGACACAGGCAAGCCCCTTCGGGACTTTGATCTTGACTAGCAAACTGTGCTCGTGGACAAGGAAACACTTGACAGCTGCGGTAAAATAGAAACGACAGCAAGCTAGGGAGCGCGGCAGATTCGCCTGGCTCCCGTGGCTTGCAGGGTGGTCAAAACGATCTCAGGGAAAGCCTCACCTCTGGCCAGGTAAGCGGCCTTGATGGGACCAGATCCATCGAGATACTTCAACGCCTAAGTCCTTTAGAAGGGATATCTTGGATATTAAGTATGGGGGAGGGGGATCACTCCAATCAGGCCGGTTTGGCGGCCGGGTTGAAGGGCTCGTCTGCGGAGGGTCCATACAATCCCGGAACCGGAACGTCGTTAAGTCGAAGGTAAACAGCGAGTTGGGCCCGATGGTGGAGGAAGTGGTTGAAGAAGTACTGCCGGTACGAGAGCGAACGTGCGGCGTTGCCGATGACGGCCTCACCGAAGGCAAACTTCCACGGTTCGGCAAGCTGAGCGTCCGAAAGCGAGGCGAGCGCGGCGCGGGCTGCTGCGGCGTTCTTGTCGAAGGTGGCGAGGGCGGCATCGCGACCGTGCCATGTGTTGTCGGGAAACTTCTGGTTGGGATCCGCCATGTCCATGCCAGGAGTGGTGAGGATGGTCTTGCCGAAGGCAGGCAGCGTGGCAACGTGCATCGCAAGGCGGCCAAGCGGCATGGACTTCTCGTGACACTTGTACTCGGGGTTGTCGGGAAGGCGTTCAAGGACGCGGCGCGCGCCGGCCATTTCGTGGTCGTAGTCCTGCAGCAGAATTTCGGCGGTGGTCATGGATAGCTCCGGATAGATTAATTAGGAGGAACGCCGTTTCGATGCTGCCCGGCCGTCGGTGGACGCAGATTTATCTACGCGATCCGGAATTAAATTCCAGTGACGTTGAAACCACAGTCAACGAAGGTGACTTCACCGGTGATTCCGCTGGCGAGCGGCGAGCAGAGGAATAGCGCGGTGTTGCCGACCTCGGCCTGCTCCACGTTGCGGTGGAGCGGGGCGCGCTGGGTAACGGTGTCCAGAATGCTGGTGAAATCACTGATGCCGCGCGCGGCGAGTGTTTTAATTGGCCCGGCGGAAACCGCATTGACCCGAATGTTCTTCGGGCCAAGCGAGACGGCAAGATAGCGCACCGCGGCCTCGAGCGCGGCCTTAGCCACGCCCATGACGTTATAGTTCGGGAAGACCTTATCCGAGCCGTAGTAGGTGAGGGTGAGCATGGCGCCACCTTCGGTCATGAGTGGCGCTGCAGCTCGGGCGACCGCGATGAAGGAGTACACGCTCACGTCGTGCGCAATGCGGAAGGCTTCCCGCGAGGTGAGCAGGAAATCCTGCTTGAGGGCATCGGGCGGGGCAAAGCCGACGGAGTGTATGAGGATATCGATCTTTGGAAATGCGGTCTCGAGCTGTGCGAAGAGCGCATCGATCTCCTCGTCACGCGAGAGGTCGCACTGGAAAGCCTTGCCGCGCTCGGCCTGGCCGAGATCTTTGAGCAACTCTTCGGATTCGGCCCGGAGGCGCTCGGACTGGTACGACAGAACCAGGGTTGCGCCAGCCTCGGCGAGCTTTTGGGCAATAGCGTAAGCAATGCTGCGTTTATTGGCGAGGCCGAAGACGACGGCGACTTTGCCCTTCAGATCGATCAATCCACACTCCTCGAAACAAGAATTCCGAGGGTTAGGATAGCAGCCGATTGCGCAGGTGGGCGAATGAGGGGAGAGAGAAGAGGAGCTAGTTAAGCACGGAAGTGCTGTGCGGAAGGACTATATCGGCGATGGCTGGAGTCGTCTCGGGTTTGGCAGTGCTGGGCGCAGCTTCTGCTCCGGCAATGACCACGCGGCGGCAATTGCGGCCATCGGCTTTGGCCTGGTAGAGAGCTTTATCCGCGCGGGCGATGAGAGTAACCGCATCATCGTCGGCAACCGCCTCGGTGAGGCCAATGGAGAGCGTGAGCGGCATGGTGCTTCCGTAAGATGTGCGGTCGGAGACGGCTTTGTTGAGCCTTTCCGTAACGCCGAGGGCGACGCTGACTGAGGTGTGAGGCAGAACAAGCAGGAACTCGTCTCCGCCGTAACGGCCAAGGTGATCGCGGCCGCGCAAGTGGGTGGAGATAGTGTCGGCGACCTCGCGCAGCGCGGCGTCGCCGGCGGCGTGGCCCTGTATGTCGTTAATGGATTTGAAGTAGTCCACGTCGATCAGCGCGATGGCGAGTTTGTGGCGTCCGCGCTGGATGTGTTTGAGCTCGGCAGCGAGCTTGACCTCGATCCCGCGGCGGTTGAAGACGCCTGAGAGCACATCCTTCTGCGACTCGTCGCGGCTGCGCGCGATGAGCTCGCCCGAGGAAAGCACAAGCATGAAGAGGCCGATAACGAGCAATGAGACTACGCCCAGCAGCAGGGTTGCGGTGCCAACTGGGTTGCTCTCCAGCAGATGCGACGGCGCTCCATGAAGGATCGTGAAAAATCCGCAGTTCACGCTGATCGCCGCGAACATCGACATGGCAGCGGCAAACAGGCGCATGGCCTTCGGGCTGGGGAAGGAGGGCGATTTGCGGAAGAGCTCCGCAGCGATGAGGCCACGGACCAGACCGATCGTCACCGAGATCGCGACGATCCGTGGAACGATATTCTCCTGGATCTCGCTGAAGTAAAACAGAACACCGAGGGAGATGCAGGAGACCAGGATGGGGATCGTCGCCGATCTGCGGCTGCCAATGAAGCGGAGAATTCCGCGATACAGAAAAACGAAAGAGCCGAAGAGGAAACAGTTGGCTATGGTGACAGAGACAAAGTAGGGAACTGAGCCGCGCGATGCCAGCAGAAATGTGGCCGGGATGCCCAGAAGGAAGCTGATGGCGATGGTGTTGATACCGCGCAGGTTGGGATAGCTGCGCTTCATTCCGAAGAAGACCAGGGCGAACGCGACAGAGACGATCAAGTCGCATGCGATCAGCGTTCGATTGTCCACCCAGCCCAAAACGTGCATTGCACCCAACCTTGAGGCCAATAGTATTGACAGCGCCGGTTCCGCAGAACGGCACTTTAGTTGTAATGGCTGGGCAAAACGTGGAACGCGGGAACCGCGCAAGCGACAGAATGCGCAGAGGTTTTCAGCACCGCCCCGAAAGGGCCAGTGTCAGTTAGCTATTGCGATAGAAATTAAGTGCCGGTCAGCCAATCATATTGCGCGTCTGTCAGCGGGACGACGGAGAGCCGGAACTGCCGGAAGAGAATAGAACCGGCGAAGACGGATGCCTCGCGCATCTCGGCCAGCGTTCGCACCTCTTTAATGTGCTTGCCGGCCTTGATGCGGACGAGCGGATTCCTGGGATCGTCGGCATCAACCGAGACCACGGTCGCAGTGCCGACCGCGGCTTTGCCCTCGCCGGAGTGGTAAATCACAAGCTTTTCGCCCTTTTTCATACTGCGCAGGTTGGCGAGCGCCTGCGGATTGGAGATGCCATCCCAGTTGGTTTCGCCGTCGCGGAGAAGATCGTCGAAGGAGTAGGTTGAGGGCTCTGATTTCAACAGATAAGGCATGAGGATAAGGTACTAGGGACTAGGCGCTCGGGACTAGGGCAACGGAAGGATGCGAACGACTCAACCGCCGAGGTCGAGGAGTTGAACGTGGTCGACGGGACGGCCGAGGAAGCCAGAGCCCAGTCGGGCGAATTTTTCAACTGAGTCGGTGGCGAAGAATTCGCAGGTGGCAGCGGCGGCGGTTGCGGAAGCTGGTGTCCCGTTCTGGGAAAGCATCTGCTGGACTGCGTTCGCGGTGGCTTGCGCGGAGTCGATGACGTCTGCGGCGGAACGAAGAGAGCGGAGCGTTTCGGCAACCAGCGACGCGATGAGCGGGTAGTGCGTGCAGCCGAGGATGACGACTTTAGGCGAACAGACGTCGAGGGCCTCGCGCAAGTAGATGCCCAGGACGTCTCGTGTGACCGGATGATCGATCCAGCCCTCCTCGATGAGTGGCACGAGCAGGGGGCAGGCTTTTTCCGTGGGGTGCAGGCCGAGTGCGGCGCAGGAGTTGCGATAGGCATGCGACTGCACAGTGGCTGTCGTGGCGAGGATCAGTGTGTCGGCGGCGGGTTGGCGAAGTTGTGTCGCGCGGACCACCGGTTCGATCACGCCCGCAACGGGAATACGGACGGCGGCGGCGATCTCCCGCATGGCGAGCGCGGAGGCGGTGTTGCAGGCGATCACGAGATGATCCGCGCCGCGGGCTTCAAGGAAGCGCGCACTCTCGACGGCGTAGCGCGCGATGGTGGCCTGCGATTTCGAGCCGTAGGGAAGGCGCGCGGTATCGCCGAGGTAGATGTAATGCGCGCCTGGAATGAGCGGCAGCAGCTCCCGCAGAACCGTCAGGCCGCCGAAACCCGAATCGAACACACCGATGACTGTGGCGGCGGTGGGTGTCATTGGGGCGCTCACTGCGCAGCTCCAGCGGTTGCGGTGTTGACCGCCTGGTAGGTGCGGGTGAGATCCGCGTGGCCGGCGAGAGTATCGCGAGGCTGGCCGTCGACGACAAAGCGGACCTGTTCGACGCGCGGGAAGTTCGCGAAGAGCGTGCCGACGATGGAGTTGAGGGTGAGGGTCTCGACCTCGATGCCGGAAGGATGGTGATCGGCGAAGGCGCTGCTGAGGTTGACGACGGCAAGTTGCCCACCGGCGGCTTGCGGAGGCGTTTGTGAAGAAGCATTGGAGGAGAGGGTTTCGCCTGCCTGCGAGGGGCCTATGTGTTCGGCAGGATTGGATGAGACTGCGGGCTTGAGTGGAAGGTCAATGAGGAATACATCATCGATAGCTGGGCCACTGGCGAGCGGATGCGCGGAGTTCTTGTACGAGTATTCCGCGATGAGTTGGGCGAGCAGCGTTCGGGCGCGGGCCGTGGGATCGGAGGGCAGCGCGAGCTGGCGATCCACAAGGGCTATCGAGCCGTCGGCGTCCGAAGCCATAGCGAGATGCACGGTCTGCGGCGGCGTTTCGGCGGGCGCGGCAAGGGGTGTCTCGTTTTGCTGGCGGGTAAGCTTTTCGCGGGCCTGCTGGCAGCCGTGCAGCAGGAATATCGCCATCAGCAGGATCGCGAGTGCGAGCGACCAGAAGAGGATGCGCTGGTAGCGGGGAATCACTGCACGCCTCCTGCCTGTGGAGCGTTCTGAGTGCGCCAGAGCTGAAGCGCAGAGGCGACCGCGACAACGAGTTGTTGCTGATAGGCGCCATCACTTGCGCTGACGGATGCAGAGTTGGGCGCGATCTCAATCGCAACCGCTGGGCACATCAGATTGTCCAGCGGTCGCAGTGGAGCACTGCCGGTGAGGACAGGAACGCCAGATTTTGCGAACGTGGCCTTAAGGAGATCGGTAAGCCTGCGGCTCTGCTCAACGAAGCCGACCTGCGCGGATTCCCATGGAGTCGGCGTGAAGGGTGTAGTCGCATCGCCACCCGAGTTGTCCGCGGAGGGTGCCGGTTGCAGAGTGGAAGTGTAAAGGTGCACGCCGGAGCCGGTGGCTGTCGCGTGGATGACGATGCAGGCGAGCGCGTGAACGCGGTTGGCGGCTTCGGCACGCTGGTCTGTGGGTAAAGGTGTCGGCAGATCGCCGTCGCGTGTGGCGATCACGGTGAAGCCGACGGAGCCAAGCGCGGCGCGCAGGCGCTGTGCGAACGCGAGCGTGACATCCTTCTCGGCGACATTATTGCCGAGCGATGCGCCGGTCTCGGAGCCGCCATGCGCTGGGTCGAGAAAAACGACCGCACGCGTGGGCGTTGGGGAGGAAGCAGGCTGTGGCCGCACTAAAGGTTGTGGCACCTGAGCTGTCGGTGGCTGCGGCTGGACCGGCGTCTGATTCTGCGTCTGGGCGTGCATCGAGAACGCGGTCACTCCCCCAAGCGCGTAGGCGATGAGGAGGACAGCGGCATGCGTGCGAGTGAGGTTCAAGGCGGAGTTGGACTCAACCAAAGACGGGGATTCTTCGCCTGTGGCTCAGAATGACGAACCGTTGCTGATACAGCCTAATCCAGCGCATATATTGCGAGGCCGCTCAAGAGCTTGGGGTAGAAGTCGGTGGACTTTTGTGGCATCACGTCGCCAGCAAGCGAGACATCGCGAAGCTGGTCGAGGGTGATGGGCTTGATGAGGAAGGCAATGTCGGCCTCGCCCGCATGGACCATGTGCTCCGATTC
>DATNEM010000148.1:0-4882 GCA_035552995.1 Acidobacteriaceae bacterium
AGGTGATGCCCTGGATTAAGGTTGCGCAAAAGACGGCGCCTACAATCCAAGGCAGAACGCGTATCTCGTGCTTCGTAAAGACGAGATCGATCAGGGGCCGGAAGGAGACGGGCAGCACCAGCGCGCAGGTGCGATTGACGACCATCAGCAGGAAACAGCCGGCGAGCAGCCACCTCCGCGGGCGTATGAGCTCGCGGATCTCAGGCCAGATATCCCGAAACTTGGGCTTGGGGCGCTTGGCAGTCATGTCCGCGCTGATGGCGCGTCCCAGGCCACGGCCGGCGCGGTCGGCCCCGTGCATCGCACCGCCCGCACCCATGCCACCCGTTCTGAAGGAAGAACCCATCTGTTGAGTTTAGCGAATGCAGCTCCAAATGGGCTGCCTGCTATCCGATGCAGCCAACCATCCAGAGGAGCGAGATAATTTGTGGCGCGGTGTTAGGCTTCAGCGGCTCTGCGGGCGCGCCGGGCTGCGATGAATGACCTCACGCATAGCACGACGAAGACAAGGCAGATGGCAGCCATGGCTGTCTGGTCTCCAACAGCGATCTGCTGCTCATGCGTCAGCGATCCGCCGTGTGCCTTTACCAACTCCACGATTGCCCGCGATCCTGCGCCGAGGAAACCCAGCAGTCCCAGCGTCACGGCGACATGCATCCAGAGTGCTCGGCGGTTGCCGCCATTGCGCAGGGCAAAATACCCGCACCAGGCCAGGCCCAGGCCGAAGTAAACCGGGATGAGGGCAGTCGGGTGCTGCGCACCTGTGGTGGCGTATCCCCATGCGCCAAGCAGAATCAAAATCACGCCGAATCCGATCGAAACCTTTGCCATGCTTATCTCTCTTTCTATACAGATTCTGTTGCGAGCGACGACAGCGTGTTCAGGCTGCGGCCGCGCTTTTGATCTGGGCGAGTGCCTGCTCGGGAGTCCATTCATTGGTGGGATACCAGGCGAGCACTTTGCCGTCCTTGCCAATGACGATGGTGCAGAGGGAATGATTGAGCGATCCCGATTCGCCGGGCGTGACTCCAAGATCGAAGAACTGCTCCACCGCATCGAGTTCGCTTTTGGGCGCAGCGGCGAATTCCCAGTGTGCGAATTCCTTCGCGGTACCGCCGTTATATGCCGCGCCATAGGTCTTCAGAATCTTCGGAGTGTCGAACTGCGGATCGAAGCTGATGCTCAGGAGATGTGTGCGTGCGTACAGAGACGCATCCGCCTGGAGGGCGTGGTCAACCTGCGCGAAATTTTTGCTCATGCGCGGGCAATAATCCTCCAGCGGACAACGTGTATAGATAAACGTCAGCAAAACCACCTTACCCTTGAACTGGTCCAGATGGATCGTCCGTCCGTCCTGGTTGATCAGCTTGAAGTCAGGCACCGTGTCTCCGGGGCGCGGGACATGGTATTCCGTCGTCGGCTTGTAATCCGGCTTGCCCTGCGCACCGACGACGATCTGGTCCAGTTTCGGGTCTTCGTATCCATCGCCGGTTTTGCGCACAAGCAGAGTTGCCGTAATGAGGTCTCCGGGATGCAGTTCAGATGCAATGCTGGGGTCCTTGAGCGGATAGGTCATCGTCATGGCTTCCATGAAGCCTGGGACTGCATCGTGGTTCAGCAAGACGGCGCCGCGCTTTGAGTCCACGCTGACAATTTTTCCGCGGATGGGAAATGACATGATGTGACCCTGCGCGGCTGGTTGGCCGGTGGTACCCGCGTCATTGCTCTGCCGCTTGCAACCGGCGACCATGGCCAGCGCTACAGCCAGCACAACTCCTGCAACCTTCACACGCACGCATATTCTCCCTCCTCCGATGATATTCCGGGCGCAGCTTCTACGTTCGAGGCTGTTTGATCACGGACTGACCGTCGCCTTTTCCATCACGACGCAGCGTATAACTCCCCTATGGATCTTCGCGCCCTGCCCCAGCCAGTCACAGACGCGCTGGCCCGTGGCTGGACGGTTCTTACCGGGAATCAACGCGCGGCCCGCACTCTGCGGCGCAACTTCGACGATCGGCAACGGGCATTGGGGCTCGCGCACTGGCAACCGGCGGAGATCATGGCATGGGATTCCTGGCTTGCCGCGCTCTGGCGCCGGCTTCTTCTCGATGGGCATGCTTCGCAGCTGCTTCTGAGCGCTACACAGGAGCATTCGCAATGGCGAACGGTCATCGCCGCCGATCCTGGCATCTCGTCGCTGCGCACGCTCGACTCGCTGGCGGAACTTGCGGCGTCAGCGTGGTCCAGACTGCATAGCTATCTCGCGAGCCGCATGCTGCACGCCAGCGCAAGCACAACCGACACCCGCGCCTTCGCCCGCTGGGCGCGAGAGTTTGAACGCCGCTGCCTTCGATCCGGGTTCCTCACTACGGCCCAACTCCCGGAAGCGCTCAGCGCGGCAGTTACCTCGCGTCAGGTTGTTCTTCCAAGCGGACTGCTGCTGGTGGGTTTCGACTCCATAATGCCTGCGGACGCCGCTCTTCTGAAGGCGATTACTACAGCAGGTTGCACTGTGAAAGAAGTTGATCCAGGAGGTGATGACGGCGCCGGTCAGACATCCGAGGCGACCGCGCGACTTCTGGTTGACGCTCCTGATACAAACCTTGAGCTTCTTGCCTGCGCCGGGTGGCTGCAGGAACGCGTGCGCGAAGCTCCGGATGCGAGCGTCGCGGTCATCCTTCCGGATATCGACGCCGACCGCGCTGCGCTCGAGCGTGCGCTGCGCAATACTCTTGCTCCGGAATTGAACCTTACCGGCGCACCCACTGGCTCAGGCCCATTTGAGTTTTCGTTGGGTGTTCCACTCGACCGCACCCCTATCGGGATGGTCGCGCTCGATCTGCTTTGGTGGGCCGCCGGTCCATTGGCGATCGAACGTATCTCCGCGCTTCTGCTCTCGTCGCATTTCGGACAGGAGTCCGGAATGTCGCGAAGGGAGGAGGCCCTCGTTCGCGCCGAATTCGATGCTTTCACTTTGCGTGACAGCCGCTGGCTGGAACCGCAGATTGCACTCGATGAGTTCGCTTCGCTCGTCGCGCGGTCAAAGCAGTCCGCGCAATTGTCCGGCCTGCGGGCGCATCTCCGCGCGCTGACGGTTGCCATCCGGCGTGCCGATCTTGCGGGCGAGCGCGGCTATGCGGATTGGGCCATCGCTTTCCTCGGGATTCTTGAGAGTGCGGGCTGGGCGCCTCCTGCGCTGCTGGACACTGCCGAGTTTCAATGCCGGCGCAAATGGGAAGGCGCCCTGGACGAGCTTGCCTCGCTGGACTTCGACCCGCAGGCGAGTCGCGTTCCTCTCCGACAAGCGCTTGAAGCGCTGCAACACATTGCGGCACGAACGCTTTTCGCGCAGGAATCGCGTCATGCGCCGATCCAGATCATGGGTGCGCTTGAGGCTGCGGGTTCCAGTTTCGATGCGATCTGGTTTCTGCGCGCGAGCGATTTAACCTGGCCCCCGGTGCCCGCTGCTCATCCGTTGCTGCCCTATGCGCTGCAGCGGGAGTTTGCCATGCCTGGCGCCGATGCGGGCAAAGACGCCGAGCACAGCCGGCGGATCACAGAACGTATCCTCGGTTCGGCTCCTCTGGTCGTCTTCAGTTACGCACAGCAAACCGCCAACGGCCGCCAGCGTGCCTCGCCTGTGCTGTCCGACTTCGACCTCGAGAAGAAATCGTCAAGCGCGGTCGCGGTGGGAGCGACCATTTCGGTTCCTATTGTCCTCGACAGGATGCTGGATGACAGACCAATTCCAGCTCCGCCATCCACGACCTTGCGCGGCGGGGCCTCTCTCCTGGAAGCTCAGGCTGCGTGCGCGTTCCGTGCCTTCGCGGAACGGCGGCTCTTTTCTACCGCACCTGATCCTGCTTCGCTTGGACTTGATCCACGTGACCGCGGCAGTGTCGTCCACGGGGTCCTTCACGATTTCTGGAGCCAGGTGCGGACACAAGGCGCTCTGCGGGCCATGACCACTGCAGAGCGTGATGGTCTGCTAATGCGTTGCATCGATTCCGCGCTGGAGAGACATCGCTCCGCAGATCAGGCCAACTGGGGCCGCGCTTATCTGAACACAGAGCGACAACGGTTGCAGAGGCTGTTGGCAGCATGGCTCGACTTTGAGGCCAACGAACGCGCGCCTTTTATCGTGAAGGCCAGCGAAGAGGAGCTGAAGGGTGTTGCGATAGGGCCGTTACGCCTCGACATTCGCGTGGACCGTGTGGACGAGGCGCCGGATGTTTCCTCCGGCGAGGCACAAGCCGAGATTATCCTCGACTACAAAACTGGAAAAGCCGATCCGGCGAAATGGGAGGGCGATCGTCCGGACCTTCCGCAGCTGCCGCTCTATGCGGTGGTGTCGCCTGCTGCTCAGCTCGGCGGCGTCGCCTTTGCCATCCTGCGACCCGGCAGGGAAATGGCAATGGTGGGCTATCAATCGCGCAATGGGATTTTGCCGGCACAGAAAAGGGTCCGCACGCACGACCTGGATTTACAACGGCGCGATTGGCGCATTGTGCTTGAGCGGTTGGCTGAAGACTTCCATGCAGGACGAGCGGTCGCTGCGCCAAAACGCTATCCGGGGACGTGCCTTTATTGCCGCCAGCGAATCCTGTGCCGGCTGGAGCTTGCTCCTGCCGAGGCATTCAACGACGAGGGCCAGGAGACCGAGGCGTCCGGAAGCGGCTCCTCCATCGCGCTTATGGACTCAGAACGATGAACAATGTGCTGCCGTTTCCTGGCGCAGGTACGGCTGCCCAGCCTCAGAGGCCGCCAGATGCCGCGATGCGCGAGGCGGGGCTGGATGTTCGCCGGTCGTTTATTGTGCAGGCGCCGGCGGGCTCGGGCAAAACCGGGCTGCTGATCCAGCGTTTTCTCAAACTGCTGG
>DATNEM010000149.1:0-9826 GCA_035552995.1 Acidobacteriaceae bacterium
ACCATTGCGCCGACGTTCATCTCGGCGAGAGCGATCTTGCCGAAAAAGAAGCCACATCCCCAGAAGGAACTGGCGAGCGCGCAGGCAAGAAAGCCGAGAGTGCGGGAGGGGCGGGGACGCATCTATTCCATGCAAACACAAAGCGACCGAGTGAATCTGTGGCAGCCCTGCCCTTACCAGACGCGACAGGAGTTGGCGGGGACCATGGGTGTGCCGGGTTTGCAGCCGAATGCCGCGGCGAAGCCGGGCTGATTGACCACCACGCCGTCGACGCGAATGTGGTCTGGGGAGTGTGGATCGCTCAGCACCTGGGAACGGATGGCCTGCGGGCGCGTGTTCTCGCACCAGTTTTGCGCGAAGCCGATGTAGAAGCGCTGTGGCCCGGTGAAGTTGCCGATCTTCGCGTTTGGGTCCTGGCCGGTCTCTTTCGCGCGCTGCATGTAGGCCATGAAGGCGAGCAGAAGGCCGCCGTTGTCCGCGGTATTTTCGCCGAGGGTGAGCTGGCCGTTGACCTTGACGTCGTCGACGGCGGTGAAGCCGGAGTATTCCTTCACGAGGCAGTCGGTGCGCGCCGTGAAGTTCTTGAGATCGTCGGGTGTCCACCAGTTGTCGAGATTGCCCTTGGCGTCGAACTTGCGTCCTTCGTCGTCGAAGCCGTGCGTGAGCTCGTGTCCGATGACGGCGCCGATGTGGCCGTAGTTGACGGCAATATCCTGCGTGGGATCGTTGAAGGGCGGCTGCAGGATGCCGGCGGGAAAGTTGATGTCGTTCATGCTGGGGTCGTAGTAGGCGTTGACGGTAGGCGGCGACATCTCCCACTCGCCACGGTCCACGGGCTTGCCGATCTTGTTCAGCTCGCGGTCGTTCTCGAACGCATCAGCCCGTAGCTGGTTGCCAAGCGCATCGCCGGGCTTGATGGTGAGTTTGGTGTAGTCGCGCCACTTGTCGGGATAGCCGATTTTGTTGGCGACGGCGGCGAGTTTCTCATGCGCGCGCGTTTTCGTTGGGGCCGACATCCAGTCGATCTGGTCGATGTCGCGGCCCATCGCGCCTTCGATGTCGTGGACCATCTGCAGCATCTTTTCCTTGCTGTCGCCGGCGAAGTATTGCTGCACATAAAGCTTGCCCAGCGCCTCGCCCAGCGCACCATCGACCGCGGTGGAGCAGCGCTTCCAGCGCGGACGCTGCTGCGGCTGGCCCTCCAGGAGGGTTCCGTAGAATGCGAAGTTCTCATCATCGAACTGGTGCGGCAGGTTGCGAGCCACAGATGTGAGCAGGTGGTACTTCAGATAAGCCTGAATGGTCGCGATATCGGCGGTCTGCAACTGACGCGCGAGCTCTGGCAGAAAGTCCGGGGTGACATTGTTGATCTCCGTGACGTGCGGCGAGTGAATGCCGTCCTCATATGCTGTGAGATTGAAGTGCGGCAGCGAGGATTCCACCGTGCTAGTGGGGACGAGATGGTATGTCTTCTCCGGCTCGCGCATGTCGACTACGCCGAGCGAGGCCTTGGCGAGTGATGTTTCGAGCGCGAGGATGGCGTCGGCATCCTGCTGTGCTTGTGTCGCGGATTCGCCGGCCAGCACCAGCATCTTGGCGACGTGCGCGGTGTACTGGTGGCGGATCTGGATGTCCTTATCGCCGGCGCGGAGGTAGTAGTCCTTCTCGGGCAGGCCAAGTCCACCCTGCTGGATGAAGGCGATCTGCTTGCTGGCGTCTTTGAAGTCCTGCTGCTCGCCGTAGCCGAAGAAGACGCCGACGCCGTCGCGCTGCAGATCGCCGATGAGGGCTGCAAGAGAGGCGCGCGAGGCGGGGGTGTTCTTGAGGGCGGCAATGCGATTGAGATAAGCCTGAATCGGTTTGAGGCCTGCGGCGTCGATGGCGCCGGTGTCCATGCAGGCATTGAAGTAGTCCCCGATCTTCTGCTCATCGGGAGACCGCGAAGCTCCGGCGGCCTCGGCCTTCTGGAGGATGCCGTTCAGCTCTGCGGTGTTGACGTTGTAGAGGACGTAGAAGGCGTCGACGTCAGGCTGGTCGGGCGGAATGGGATGGTTGGTGGCGAAGTTGCCGCACGCGTATTGATAGAAGTCCTTGCACGGGTCGGCGCCGATGTCCATGGAGGAGGGATCGAGGCCGGGCAGCGGCTTGTCGGGTGCTTGCGCAGCCGGGGCGGATGCGGTGGCTGGCGGCGCGGGCTGCTGCGCGTGGCCAAGCGCGCACGGAGTGATCGTGAGGGCGGCGACAAAGGCAGCAAGGGCGAGGCGGCTCGGATGGGTCATCGTTTTCTCTTGTACCACTTGGACGGGATGATGTGGAATTGGGACAGCCGGTGACCCCAAACCGGCGAGTTTAGAGCAGCCAAGCAATCGGCAGGCTCTCGATTGGCGGGGGTGGCGCGTCTGTGAAAGAGTGGGTGTGATGAGGGCGGCTGGACCATTCCGCGTGCGCAGGCCTTTGGCCACCCTGTGTGCGGCGGGGATGGTCTGCGCGATGGGAATAGCCAGTGTGGGACCGTCCGCGTTGGCCGCTGAGACGGGCGGTGTAGGTCCGGGAGCCGCCGCTGCCGCGCCGCCAGGTCAGCCGATTCGCATTCCACTCGAGCCGATGGGGTTCCAGCCCGTACACGAGGATTTCCTGCTGGAAGGCGCGACCGGCCTGACGGTCGACTTCGTGGACAGCGATCATCTGCTGGTGACGTTCAACACGAAACACCTGATGAAGCGGGACCCGGACGAGCAGCCGGGCGATGATGACCGGACGGTCGAAGCGGTATTGGTGGAACTGCCGTCGGGCAAAGCGCTGGCGCGTACCGAATGGCGGACGCATGACCGCCTTCAGTACTTGTGGAACCTGGGGCATGGGCGGTTTTTGCTGCGCGTGCGCGACCGGTTGACGATGCTGGTGCCGCTGGATCGGCTGCAGGCCGGTGACGCGTTTCGCGGCACTCCGGTATTGGATATCGGCGACCGGCATATCGTCGCGTTGCTGATATCGAGCGATAAAGATTTATTGACGCTGGAGACAATGCGCCGCCTCGGCGGCCCTGCAGGGACGGCGAATGATGTAACCTTTGCCGACGCAGAAGCAGGCGGTCCGGTGCGGATCAATTTCTACCGGCTGAACAGCGGGTCGGATGGCTTTATGGCGGAAGCCGCGGGCGTGGTGAGCGCACCGGCGGCGCTGGATGTGCCGATGACGCGGGCGGGGATACTGGACACACTGGACGGCGGCAAGAACCGTTGGCTCTTCAACTTCAACGAGCATGCAGGCAGGGTGCATGAACTCGCGGAGTGGGACACCACCTGTTTTCCGCGCGCGACCTTTGTTGGACATGCGGCATTTGTCGCGTTCGGCTGCCGCGGAAGCGAGGACAAGCCGGAGATCGCCGGCTTCAACATGAAGGGCGAGGAGATGTGGGAGCAGGGGCTGTATGACAGCTACGTGTCCCCGAACTTTGGGTTTGCGCCGGCCGCGGGTCGCTTTGCGCTGGAAAGAACGCTGGTGGACGGGCCGCTGGAGCCCGATGCTTCGCTCTCCTCGGGCGCTGTGGTGGGCGAAGAGGTGCGAGTATACCAGGCGTATAGCGGCAAGGTTCTGCTGAAGGTGAACGATTCGCCAGTGCAACGCGCAGGCGGAAACTTTGCGTTGTCGCCGGATGGGATGCGTCTGGCAGTTTTCGACCAAACGGTTCGCCAGCGGACAACAAAGCTGGGCGATCCATACGCCGACACAGCGACGAGCGTGGTGGTCTATCCGCTGCCGGCGGCGAGCGACCAGGATCGCAGGGAGATCGCCGAGATGGAGGCAAAGGCGCCGGTGGATACCGATGCGCGGATCGATGCGTCGCTGGCCCGGGTGGCGAGTGAGGATGCGCAGCGCGCGGTTGCACAGAGAAGTCCAGCGAAGATTGAGCCGCAGGTGGCCGCGATGGCAGCGAGCGTGCTTGGAAGTCCTGGCGCCAAGGGAGCGCCGGCGGATGCTGCCACTCCGGCTGCGACTGGGGCAAGTCAAGAGCCGGGCAATCCGGCGATGCAAGGCCTGCTGCCGAATGCGCCGGGAACGAATGCGCCGCCGGGCAGAGATCCAGGTGATACCGAGGGGAGTCAAGCGGGGCCGCGGAAGCCGCCCACGCTCTACGATGAACCGGGCGAGAGCCCGCAACCCGCGCCACAGGAAAAAGGGAAGCAATAAAAATGCCTGCGCGGAGGCGCAGGCATTCAATGAAGCTACATTCCGCCCCAAGAAATTAGGCGGCGGACTTCTTTGCCGTGACCAGGGCTTTGACCCGTGCGTTCAGGCGCGCCTTATAGCGGCTGGCGGTGTTCTTGTGGATCACACCCTTCTGCACACTCTTGTCGAGGTTCGAGACGGTCTCAGAGTAGTTGGCCTGAATGGTCTTCTTGTCGCCGGCGGCGATGGCCTCGCGCAGGCCGCGCAGGCTGGAGCGGAGCTTGGTTTTGTTGGCGCGGTTGACCGCGGTCTTGGTTTCGGTCTGACGGGCGCGCTTCAGCGAGGAGACGTGATTTGCCATGTGGTGCTGAACTCTCTTTGGGTCCGCAGTAGCGGGAAATAGAGCGGCGGAAGGCGGGTTTCGCCGCGTCGCCGCAAGCCTTAAGTCTACGGGAACGCCGGTTTTGGGTCAATTGCAAAGCGGAATCAGGGCGGAGCCTGCGTGCTAGGCCCCGCCTTCAGCTTGGAGCGGCATCTCGCTCATCAGTGCAACGGGATGACTGTCGGGATCGCCAGGAAGGCGAGCCAGTGTTCGTGGTCCTTTATGCGAGCGGCGAGTTGCGGCGCCTGGATAAATGCCACGCCAGCGGCGAAGAGCGAAGCGTGCGCGGCGTGGATGCCTAGGCTGCCGCCATAGCCAACGGCAGCGCTGAGAGACCAGCAAGCATTCTGCAACGCAAGATCCTTATCGTATTCGCCTCGACATAATTCTGTTTCACCCCAATCAATCTAAGAGCCGACCCTTCACCCCGCACAGGATTTCATACGAAATCGTCCCCACAGTCCGCGCATGATCGTCCGCCGTAATGCCGTCGCCCAGCAGCTCCACCTCATCCCCAACACTTACGCCGTCAATTCCCGTCACATCTACAGTCGCCAGGTTCATCGACACGCGCCCCACAATCGGCGCGCGCCGCATCTCCTCCTCCGAGCCACGCACCATCACCCATCCGCCCATACGCTCGTTCGCCGCATCATTTGATCCGCCCAACTCCCGCCGCAGTCCATCCGAATAACCCACGGGCAACAGCGCCACGCGCATCGCCTGCCTCGCCGTAAACGTCGCACTATATCCAATCGCCGCGCCCGCCGGGACCTCACGCACATCCAGCACGCGCGTCTTCCACGTCATCACAGGCTTTAGCTTCGCGCGAAGTTTCGACTCTGTTCCAACCGCCGGCAGCACATACCCATACAGCGCAATCCCGCTGCGCACCATCGCCCGTGCACCCACACTTCGCGCCACATCTTCCAGCCATGCGGCGCCTTCACCCACATCCACGCTCGACGAATTCCCCGCATGGACCCATCGCGGCTTCAATCCCATCTCCTTCATCTGCGCGACCGCCGCCTCAAATCGCCTCTTCTGCTCGCGCGTCCTCTCCGATCCCGCCACCTCCGCGGACGAGAAGTGCGTGCACACGCCATCCAGCATCAACCCCGCCTCAGCAATCGGTCGCAACAATCCATCCAGGTCCGCGCCGGGCCGGATTCCCTGTCGGCCCATCCCGGTCTCCATCTCCACATGAACGCGCACGCCCAATCCACGAAGAAGCTCCACCTGCTCAATCGTCCACACCACCGGCGTCAGCCTATGCTTCGCAATTGCGTTGGCCTCATCTGAAGACATCACCCCGCACATCACCAAAATGTTCACCTCGGAAGAATCTGTCATCCCGAGCGAAGGCTGCGTAGCGGCCGAAGTCGAGGGACCCGCAGTTAACTCCTCCGCCTCCAATGCCCTCCGGGCGCGTTCCCCCTCCGCCGCATCCGCCACGCCCAGCCATCGCGCCCCTGCGCGCGCGAGCGCCACCGCGCATCGCTCCAGCCCATGCCCGTATGCATTCGCCTTGACCACCGCAAGAACTTCAGTAGAGTCGCCCGCCGCCTCGCGCACGATGCGGTAGTTCTCCGCCAGCCGCGCCTCGTCGATCTCCACCCAGCTTCGCGAGCCCACCGAGCTAGTACCCGCCGCTCGCATCTTCCGCCGGATTCGCGAACAGCGTGTAATCCGACAGATACAGCAGGTTCACAATGCCCGTCGGCCCGTTCCTCTGCTTCGCAATGATGATCTCCGCCTTGCCCTTCAGGTCCTCGTTCTCGCGGTCGTAGTACTCCTCGCGATGGATAAACGCCACCACATCCGCGTCCTGCTCAATCGACCCCGACTCGCGCAGATCGCTCAGCAGCGGCTTCTTGTCGCCGGTCCTCTGCTCGCTGCCGCGCGAAAGCTGCGACAGCGCCACCACCGGCACGCGCATCTCCTTCGCCAGCGCCTTCAGCCCGCGCGAAATGGAACTCACCTCCTGCGTCCGGTTCTCAAACCCGCGCTTGCCGCTCGCATTCACGCCCGTCATCAGTTGCAGGTAGTCCACAAGAATCAGATCCAGCCGACCCTCCTGCTGCTTCAGCCGCCGCGCCTTCGCCCGCATCTCCGCCAGCGTGATCCCCGGCGTGTCGTCGATAAACATCTTCGACTCCATCAGCCGCTCCAGCGCGCTCATCAGCTTTCCTTTATCTTCCTTGGGCAGAAAACCAGTCTGGATCTTGCGCGAATTCACCTGCGCCTCGCTCGCCAGCAACCTGCGCAGCAGACTCTCCTTCGACATTTCGAGCGAGAACACCGCCACCACCCTGCCGTCGCGGATCGCTGCATTCTGCGCGATGTTAATCGCCCACGCCGTCTTGCCCATGCTCGGCCGCGCCGCAATGATAATCAGCTCCGAGTCCTGCAACCCGCTCGTCATGCGGTCGAAATCGATAAAGTGCGTCGCCAGCCCCGTAATCTCGCGGCCCTGCTCATACAGCGCATCGATCGACCCGAAGCTCGACGCCACAATCTCGCCGATGCCCGCCAGCCCGCGCTGGATCGCCGACTCCGCCACGTCGGCCAGCTGCGCCTCCACCGTGTTCAGTACGTCGATCGCGTCTTCGCTCTGGTCGCTCGCGCGCGTCACTCCATCGTGGAAGATCGACATCAGCTGCCGCAGCAGGCTCTTGTCCTTCACGATTTTCACGTAGCTTTCGATCGAGAAGTTCCGCGGAATTCCCTCGGTCAGGTACGCGATATACCCCGCGCCGCCCACCGCATCCAGCTCGCGCCGCCGCTCCAACTCGGCGCGCACCGTTGTCAGGTCCACGCCGTGGCCCTGCTCCATCAGCGCCAGAATCACGCGATAGATTCGCTGGTGCGAGTCCAGCGAAAAGTCTTCCGCGCGTAGCTTCGCGGTCGCATCGCTGATCGCAACGCCATCCAGCAGCATCGCGCCCAGGATCGCAATCTCCGTGTGAATCGAAGACGGCAATCCTTCCGCCGCACCGATCTGAGCAATGGAAGCCATACCCGATTATCCCCTCAGCCCGCCCTGAGCAAATCGGCCCGCACCCTGTTGGAAACCGGTTCGTCGCCGTAGGCACCGAACAGCGAAGTAGGACCTAATGCTCCAGGTGGTCGATGTCGAACGGGATACGAGGATTGTCCTCATTCAGTAGTCTGCTTCGCTCTGGTTTCGCAGGATCGTACCGAATCTTAACGCTGGAAAGAGAATCGATTAGATCTCCAATTTGATTGATTTGGTCATCTTTGATCGGCGATCCGGTTGCCGAGCCGTCATGAGCTTGTCCACTTACCGTGTATGCATAGTCCAACAAGGGAAGTGTAGGAAACCCGTAAGAGGTGGTGAACCTGGTAATCGCTCCGTCTGCAACGTCCCAGCGAAGAGCCTGGCTACGTCGCCTTTCACGACGCACTGTGCGGATGATTGAGCCGATAATGCCGTCGATGAAGAGACCCATGACGCGGAATTATAAGGGGCTGCAGGCGCACGACTTTCTTTGAATATTGGCAACTGGAATGCCTTGACCACGCATGCCATCTTAGCGCAGGCTCTCGATCTCGACATTCCCATCATAAGCATCGACGCCAAGCTCGAGGCCTTCGGCATCCGCCGCATCTGGTAAGAAATCCGCAGTTCCATCTGGCGCCATTCACCGCCGGCACACAGCTTCGCGGCATAATGGTGTCACGTCTGACAGGAGGGACTGATGGCATCGCTGAAGGAATATCGCTGTGAAATCTGCGGTCTCACGACCGCCAATCCCGTCCACTGGTTCCTCATCCAGTGCGGGCCATCTGCGCTCACCGTGCAGGTCTGGGACACCGCAGCGGCCGACGCACCCAGCGCTCGCCATCTCTGCGGCGAAGCCGACGCGCAGGTCTACATCAGCCGATGGTTTGAGTCCATGTGCTCCCCGCCCAAGCCTGACTTCTCCTCCATGCCCAGCGGGCGGAATCGCAGCTAAGCCTCACGCTCTAGCAACTACCAACTAACAACCGGCAACTAACAACCCTATGCCCGGCCGCGTCCGCATCGGCATCTCCGGATGGACCTACAAAGGCTGGCGCGGCAAGTTCTACCCGTCCACTCTCCCGCACAAAAAAGAACTCGCCTACGCCGCATCGCTCTTCTCTTCTATAGAAATCAACGGCACGCATTACTCGCTCCAGCGCCCCTCCAGCTTTCTGAAGTGGGCCGAAGAAACACCCGACGATTTCGTCTTCAGCGTCAAAGCCAGCCGCTACATCACGCACATGCTCAAGCTGCGCAACGTCGAAGCGCCGCTCGCCAACTTCTTCGCCTCCGGCCTGCTCGCCCTCGGCCACAAGCTCGGCCCTATCCTCTGGCAGTTCTCGCCGCGCTTCGTCTTTGACGCCGCCAAACTCGACGCCTTCTTCTCACTACTCCCGCGCACCGCGGCAGACGCCGCCGCTCTCGCTCGCCTCCACGACTCACGCCTCAAAGGCCGAGCCTTCACGGAGCCCATCGGCCGCTCGCGCCCCATCCGCTACGCCATCGAGATTCGCCACGACTCCTTTCGCTCGCCGGAGTTCATCGCGCTTCTCCGCCGCCACCGCATCGCGCTCGTCTGCGCTGACACCGTCGACTGGCCGCGCCTCATGGACCTCACCGCGGATTTCGTCTACTGCCGCCTGCACGGCTCGGAAGTCCTCTACACCAGCGGTTACTCGGCCGCCGACCTCGACCTGTGGGCCTCGCGCGTCGCCACCTGGGCACGCGGCGGCGAAGTCCCGCGCAATCTCATTCCTGGGTGGCCCACCCAAGCTCCGCTCGGGTGGGATCGACAACCCAACCCCGCCGCCCGCAACGACTACGCCTCACCCACCCCCGCTCGCCGCCGCACCACCCGCGACGTCTACGTCTACTTCGACAACGACGCCAAGGTTTACGCCCCTGCCGACGCGCAAAACCTCACCACCCGCGTCAACGCGCTCCTCAACACCGCTAACGCGGCTTGATCTCAGCTCGATATTGATCTGCTGTCATTCTGAGCCGGAGGCGAAGAATCCCCAGCATTGGATTGCCGAGCCAACTTTTGCCATACGCAATTAATCCGCGTTGATCTGCGTGAATCCGCGGTCGTCCCTACTGTTTCCCCTTGTACTCCTGAAACAGCTCTGGAAACTCCTTCTGGATCGCGTGGATTTTCGGGATGTCGCACACTTGGATATACGGATTGTCCGGGTTCTTCTCCGCATAATCCTGGTGATACTCCTCCGCGTCGTAGAACTTGTCCA
>DATNEM010000150.1:0-3021 GCA_035552995.1 Acidobacteriaceae bacterium
CTGCGTGGACAAGCCGGAATCCGTACCTCACAGCGCATGGCAGAAGCGGTCGCCCGCTATCTCGCCGAGCATCAGGTCCCGGTCTATCGCATTCACGAAGTAGCGATGGGCAATGCAGCTCCCAAAGATTCAGAACCGGTCACGCGCGGCACCGTGGTGCACGTGACCCTTCTGCAAAACAGTTTAGCGGCCTTGAACACGCCATCTAGCGGCGGTTCGCCGATTGGTGCGACGCAGCAGTCTTCCGCGCAGCCCTCCCCTCAGGGTGCTGCGTCGCAGCCAGCGGTCAACAATAACTAAAACAGAAGGCACGCAACCAAGCTCTCACACAACGAGAGAACCAAGGCAGATTGGCCCCTCACCTGAGGGGCCGTTTTTTTGTCCAAAATAAATTTCCGGATCACTTCTTAATGCGGGCGTCGAATGGGCAGAGCATGGCTTCAACCACCCGGAACTTCCTCGCGTCTGGATGAACCGGATTGAACAGGTAATTTGTCGTCTCCGGTACAATCGCGCTCGGCACCCGTAGCAGGACGGTCTTCTTCGCCTGCAGCCACTTCATACCGATCGCCCGAGTCGTTTCCACGTGCTCCTGCCAGCCCTTCGTCAAATCATTTGCCGCAACTGAGGCAATCTTCACTTCCGGCCCCTCGATTCGCAGCAGAGTGAAATCCGGCGGAACATCATTTGCCGCCGTGTGCACGCACACCTCCAGCAATGCAGCCGAAGGGCTCTCGCTCAGATAAACGATCGGTTGTCCCGAGTAATGCCAGCGGCCTTCCGCTCGCAGTCCGCCTGCGCCGCGCAGGTCCTTGTGACGGCTGATGCGCCAGAGCACCATGTCTAAACGAACATGCCTTCATCAATCTGAAGCAGCAGTTCCTCCACCATCCGGCTGCCCGTATCTGTTTTCAGCAGCGACAGTGGCGTCCTGCCTCCAAGCCTGGGATGCGGCCTTCTCATCCACGCCAGCGCCCGCTTCCGGTCGCCGTAGATCTCCTCTGCCGAGGACAGCGCCCGGATCACCCGCAACACACGGTCGGATTCCTCCAGTGTCAGCTTTTCGCGCCGTGAACGCCGGTGCTGCAGCGTGCGCGACGGAATCACCGTCTCGTCAATCTCCGCCCGCTCCAGCCCCAGCGCCGTCAGCCGCTTGATCACCGAGGGAGCCAGCCGATCCTCCACAATGCGAAGAATCTCCGTTTCTGTCGCAGGCGCCCGTAGCCCCAACCAATCTCCAATCTGTACGCTGATCGCATTCATCGCCGGATCCCCTACCTACATTATGCCATGAATTATGCGGCAAAGTGTCCCAAGCGCCGCCGCCGATCCAACCTGGCTTCATTCACAAGGGAAACAGGAATCCTTAAAAGGTAAACTCTAGCCAAGGTTCCATGACCGTTGACTTCGCAATCTCCCTCCAAGTCCTTTCGCAGGTTTTCGGACATCCCCGCTTCCGGCCCAACCAGCAGGAACCCTGCGAGGCCGCCGTTGCAGGACGAGACCTTCTGCTCGTCATGCCCACCGGCTCCGGCAAATCTCTTTGCTACCAACTCCCGGCAATCGTACGCGGAGGCACAGGGCTCGTCGTCAGCCCACTCATCGCCCTCATGGAGGACCAGTGTGCCAAACTCGCCGCGCGCGGTTTGCGCGTCGGCCGCATCCACTCCGGAATGGATCGCGCCGCCTCGCGCGAAGTCTGCCGCAGGTATCTTAACGGTGATCTCCAATTCTTCTTCCTTGCCCCCGAGCGTCTCCGGGTTCCCGGCTTCCTCGAAATGCTGGCCAAACGCAAACCTTCTCTCATCGCCATCGACGAAGCTCATTGCATTTCGCAATGGGGACACGACTTCCGCCCCGACTACCGGCTCCTCGGACAGCACATCGCATCATTGCGTCCCGCGCCTGTCGTTGCGCTCACCGCGACAGCCACGCCCATCGTGCAGAATGACATCGTCGAACAGCTAGGCCTGGCCCATGCAGACCGCTTCATCCACGGATTTCGCCGGGACAACCTCGCCATCGAAGCCGTCGAAGTCTCCAAGCCTCGCCGCGCCGAGTTCACGCGCGAACTTTTGACTCCGCCCGATCGTCGTCCCGCTATTGTCTACGCGCCCACCCGCAAAGAGGCCGAAGCCACCGCAGCCGAGCTCGCCGCAGGCTTTTCCAGCGGCGCCTATCACGCGGGACTCGACCCGGAAAGCCGCGAACGCATTCAGCGCGACTTTCTCGAAGGCCGCCTCGAAGTGGTTGTCGCCACCATCGCTTTCGGAATGGGCATCGACAAGCCCAACGTCCGCACCATTATTCACACCGCACTTCCGGGCAGTCTTGAAGGCTACTACCAGGAGATAGGCCGCGCCGGCCGCGACGGGCTGCCTAGCCGCGCCATCCTCATGCACTCCTACGCCGACCGCCGCACGCATGATTTCTTCCATCAGCGCGATTACCCAGACCTCGCCATTCTCGATAAGATCGCCGCAAGACTAACCGCGAAACCCCGCCAGGCCGATGACCTTCGCGACGATCTCGAACTCGAGGCCGACGTCTTTTCACGTGCGCTCGAAAAGCTCGCCGCTCACCAAGGGGCAGTTATCGATTATGACGGCAACGTCACCATCGCCAGCCGCGAGTGGCGCCGCACCTACACCGCGCAGAGCAGCTTCCACGAACAGCAAATAGAAAAAGTCATGCGCTACGCCGAAGGAGGCCGCTGCCGCATGGGCGCTCTCATCGAGCACTTTGGAGACGTGGACGATGCCGCGCGCCGCTGCCACCTCTGCGACTTCTGCGCGCCTGGTGAGGCGATCGCACAGACGTTCCGCCCCCTCACAGAATCAGAAAACCAAACCGTGCTCGACATCGCCCGCGCGCTGCGTGCCGTGCAAGGCATGTCTACCGGAAAACTCCACAAGCAGCTCTTTCCGCGCGAACAAATGGAGCGCGACGACTTTGAAGCCCTGCTCGCATCAATGGCCCGCGGCGGCTACGCTATGCTCGAAGACGCAGAATTCGAGAAGG
>DATNEM010000151.1:0-10869 GCA_035552995.1 Acidobacteriaceae bacterium
GGTTGCTCCCGTCAAAGTTACCTTCGCTGTGGTCGCCGTCGCCTTGGCCGAGATGACGATGGTGTTGGAGGTGGTAGACAGTACGTAGGTATTGGCCGGGATGCCTGTGCCGGTAATGGGCTGACCGGGCAGAACCGTGGAGGTATCGGAAACGTTGGTCAGGGTTGCGCTGCCGCTGGTCGCAATCGCATAAGGAGTGACAGACGGCTGGTTCACTACAGCGGTGATCACGGAATTCGGCACAGACAGTCCCGTACCGAGGACGATATTCCCTACGGATGGCGCCGCCGTGCCCAGGTTCATCGCGTACACCGTTTTGCTGGCGGCGGTGGTGAAGCCGGAAATGCTTTCGAGAGTTTCCGCCGAAGAGGTGACGTTGCCGAAGGGAAATTCAGTGGGCTGGTACTGTGCGCCGGCCTGGATCGCTACAAGGCGCAGGGCGCCTGCGTGGAAGCCATCCGCCGCCATCATCTGCGAAACGTAAGCCAGGTTGGTACCAGTCAGGTAGGCGGCCGCGCCCGCCGCCGCGGAGACGCTCAGGTCCTCCAGCATCCGTGACATTGCGATCGCCTGGGATTGCGTCATGGTGATTGCCGTGGTGGGGGGCGTAGTAGCAGGAAGCGAATTGCCCAGCAGGTTCAGGTTGGCCCGCGAAGCGACCGCGGTGGCGCCCACGGGCTGGCCGGGGGATGCGGATTGGATCAGGTTCCGCAGGTCGACGACGTGGCTCAGCTCGTCATAAAACATCTCGTTGAACATGTCTGTGAGCTGCTGTGCGGTGGGGCCGTTGGCCACCGAGGTAAATGTCATCTGTTTGGGCGGATTGAACACCTGGGCGCTGCCAACTGTGGCGCCTGAATCCGACGGCAAGTCCTTTCCTGTTGTGAGATAGGAGTACAGGGTGGCCGTGACGTATTTCACCTGAAGCAGGAAGTTGAGCACATCGACCTGCGGGTAGCCATTGTGCAGAGGCTGCTGGGCGACGCTGGGGGCCGACAGCAGAACCGCTCCAGCGGCAGCCGCGCCTGCAACGCCCATCCCCATGAAGCTCCGCCGGCTCAAGGCGAGCTCCGAGGCGGCTTTTTTGAATCGTTCGATTGCCGCCGAGGTATCGATGACTTCGGATTCAATGCTGGCCATTCAGTGGACTCCTTATCGATGGTCTTGCCAGATATCTTCTTTACTTTGCCTTCAATACCCGCCCTGCGGTCGGCGCGCCTAAACCGAGATGATGGCGCCGTTCATCCCGCTGGGGAAGAAGCCTCCCGACTTGGCGCCTGCGGAAGCCAGCGAGCCGGCAGCGCTGCCATACAGAATCGCAAGGGACTGGGAGGCGGTGCGATTGAACGCCATTCCGGCCGGATAGGAAGCGGATGCCGCACTAGCGCCCGCGGTAGCGAAGAAGCCGCCGCTGGCGGAAGGTCCCGCCGCAGCCAGCGCCGCCGTGCCCGGATCGAAGACCGGGACATCGAGCGAATCCATCTTGATAAAAGCCGCGATGGAGGCATTTTCCAGGCTTACCAGGCGCAGCGCGCCGGCATGGAAGCTGTCCGCGCCAAGAATCTGTTCGATGAGAGTGATGTTGCTGCTCTGCAATAGCGCGACAACCGCAGCCAGAGCGGTCACGTTCAGGTCTTCCAGCGCCCTCGCGATGGACAACGCATTCGTCGCAGTCACCGCACCGAAGGCGGCAAGATTGATCGCCGGACGCGCCGCCATCGAAGACCCAAGCGCGTTTTGCAGGACCACAACGTGGTTCCATTCATCGTAGTAAATCTCGTTGACCATGTCGGTGATCTGCGCGGCATTGTTGCCAGTGAAGGTCAATTGTCCTGGAGTGCCTGTAATAGCGCCGCTTCCCTGCAGATTCACCTTGGTCTTGGAAGTGCTGATGTCCGCGCCTGTGGTGATGAACGAGTAAACAGTGGCAGAGAGGTATTTCAGGTTCAGCGCGAAATTCAGGGCATCTACCTGGCCCTGTGTGGCCGAAGTCGATGTCGTGGAAGCCGTCGTCGTTGAGCTGGCCGTGCAACCGGATATCATGCCCGCGCCGGCAACAGCACCCGTGACGCCCAATGCGGCGAGGAAGCGCCTGCGGTTCACCTCGCGTCCGGACGGGATCGCTTCGGCATCGCCGGTCGCTTTCGCGGCGTCCGAAGTTTCGGTCAGGACTTCGATTTCGTTACTGGCCAATGGGGGCCTCCTTACGAATTGACTGCCAGGCAGACGGTCCAGGGCAGCGCCCGGACGGACTGCTACTCCGCATTTGTGGTTTGGAGTGGTTTCCTTATTGGGTTTGTTTCCGTACGCAACTGTATGCGCAAGATGCCACTTCGCGCAAGACTCTAATTTCGGTCCCTGGCGACACGGGAGAACCCGCGTTGGAACATGAGGCCGAACCGCAATCCTATGCTGTCCGACGGGTCGATTTCGAACTGAATCCTGCCCAGCGCGAGTCCAGGCCGCATATCCGGAGATACTGCGCGGCGGCCATTCCCAGTTGTATCCTGAAAGCAGCGCGCAGCCGGAGGACACCCGGCGAGCGTCCTCCCCGATGCGGCAATTTCCCAGCTTCTTTCGGCGTCATCGACAGTGGTGTTACACCACTTTGGCCGTATTGTGCGCGCTGTTGGCTGCCGGTGTGCTCGGCGGCTGTTCCCACTTTCATCCGGGCCCGTCCGCCCAGTACGTCTATGTCACGGCCCGAGAGACGTCCCTGCGCGACCGCGTTGCCGCAGTCTCCAACCGCGTCGCGACGGTGCAGAACGGCGACCGGCTGGAAGTCATCGAGCATGGCAGGCACTATGTCCACGTCAAGACAGCCTCCGGCCAGCAGGGCTGGATATCGGAGAGGGCTGTGGCCACGCAGGATGTCTATGACGGCTTCCAGTCCCTCGCCGATGAGCATAAGAAGGACCCGACCATCGCCACTGCCGTGGTGAACGATGAGGTCAATATGCACATCAAGGCGGGCCGCGAGACCGACTCCTTCTATCGTCGTCCGGAGAAGACGAAGCTACAGCTTCTGGAGCGCGCGACCCTCCCGGCGCCCGCTCGTCCGGGCGCTATCACACCGGCGAAGTCGGCCGCTGCGTCCGCCGAGCCGCGACCCATCCCAATGGAGGACTGGTGGCTGGCGCGCGACGACCATGGCCGCACCGGCTGGCTGCTTTCGCGCATGATCTCGGTCGACGCGCCCGATTCACTGACCCGCTATGCCGAAGGCCAGCGCATCGTCGGGGCATATGTGCTCACGAAGGTCTACGATCCCGGCGCCGGCGACGACGAGCCGGACAAGAACATCCCGATCTATCTCACGGTTCTCTCGCCGTACAAATCCGGCCTGCCATATGACTTCGATCAGGTCCGCGTCTTCACCTGGAACTCAAAGCTGCACCGCTACGAAACCGGATTCCGCGAGAAGAACATCGAAGGCTATCTACCGGTAAAGATCACCACTGCGAAAGATCCCTACGGCAAAGCTGCTGCCGCCGAAACTCCAGAGCCGACGTTCACCTACCGCGTGCTGGCAGCTGAAGCGCCGACGCCAACCCCCGATCCCACTACCGGCGTGATCACGCCGGGGCGGACGATCCTCAAGACCTATCGTCTGGAAGGGAATTTGGTGCGCCGGGTCGCGCCGCCAGGATCGAAAGACGAGCCCGAAGCACACCCTGTTGCGGAGGCGAAAAAGGCAAAATCAGTGGCCAGGAAGCGGCGATAGCGATGTGCTCGCTTGATCTGGACGGCTTCGCGATGATCGAGGGTGTCCTGGCCGCCGGCGAGGTCGATGCCCTTATCGCAGCTACAGATCACGATGGCCAAACCGAAACCCGGCGCGGCGGAATTAGAAATCTGCTTGACGTGCCCGAGGTTCAAAATCTGGCGAGTTCGTACAAGGTAAGGAGTCTCGTGGAGGAGATACTCGGGTCCGAAGCTCGTGTGGTTCGCGGAATCTTATTCGACAAGACCGAAGGAGCTAACTGGAAGGTGCCGTGGCACCAGGACGTGACGATTGCAGTTCGAGATCGGACGGATACAGATGGATTCGGCCCCTGGTCGATCAAGGCTGGCGTGGTCCACGTTCAGCCACCTTCATCAGTCATGGAACGCATGGTCTCGCTCCGCTTCCATCTCGATGACTGTCCTGAACAGAACGGCGCGTTGCGCGTGATTGTCGGTTCTCATGCGAATGGCAAGTTGGGCGAACTCGAAGTACAGGCCAGCGCACGGAACGCCGATGCTGTCGTTTGCGCCATGAAGCGAGGTGGCTTGCTCATCATGCGGCCTCTGTTGATTCATGCTTCATCGGCATCAAATGTGCCGGGTCATCGCCGAGTGATTCATCTCGATTTCGCCGCAGTCACCCTGCCTGATGGCATGGAGTGGGTCACGAATCAGGCGTAGAAGTTCCGCACGGCGTCCACCACGCGTTCCTGCTCGTCATCGCTGAGTTCCGGGTAGATCGGCAGGGCGAGGACCTCGTTCGCGGCACGTTCGGCCTCGGGGAAGTCGCCGGCCTTGTAGCCCAGTTCGCGCAGCGCAGGCTGCAGGTGCAACGGCACAGGGTAATAAACCTCGCTGCCAATCCCTCGTTGCACCAGATGTTCACGCAGCGCATCGCGCCGTGCCACGCGGACCACATACTGATGAAATACATGCGTCGCGCGTGGATCGGTGAAGGGAAGTACGACGCCGTCTTTCGGTGAAGTAGAACCTTCCGGCGCTGCAATCTTCGCCGCGCGAAACAGTTCATCGTAGCGAGCAGCCTTTTCGCGTCGCTGAACATTCCATTTCTCAATATGCTTCAGCTTCACGCCAAGCACCGCACCCTGAATCGCATCCATCCTGCAGTTCCAACCCACGTCATCATGGTCGTAGCGTCGCGTCATGCCATGCGATCGCAATGACCGCAGCCGTGCATTCACGCCTGCATCCGAGGTCGTCACCAACCCTGCCTCGCCAAACGCGGAGAGGTTCTTGGTTGGGTAGAAACTGAACGCAGCT
Source organism: Acidobacteriaceae bacterium (assembly GCA_035552995.1). GTDB lineage: Bacteria > Acidobacteriota > Terriglobia > Terriglobales > Acidobacteriaceae > Edaphobacter. Next base: position 5,008 of record DATNEM010000151.1, read on the forward strand.
GCTGCGCCGGATGACCCCGCACGCCGGACCACATTGTCGTCGCAGCGCCAGTCCGCGCCAAACGCCTGCGCCGCATCCTCGATGATCGTGATGCCATGCTCCTGCTCCAGCGCATAGAAGCGATTCATCTCCGCGCACTGGCCGTAGAGATGGACCGGCATCACGGCTTTCACCGCCCTTGCCCCGTACCTGCGCAGTGTCTCGACGACAGCATCCGGCGAAAGATTGAATGTCCGTGGATCGATGTCCGCGAAGACCGGCAGTGCCCCGGCGCGCAGGATCGCGCTTGCGGTCGCGAAGAACGTAAAGGGGGTGGTCAGCACAGCGGGCTGCTCGGATGCACGCACCGCCCGCGTCGAATCGCCAATTCCGGCGGCCGCGAGCGCCAGCCAAAGCGCGTCGGTGCCGCTGGAGCAGCCCACCGCGAATTTGACCCCACACATCAGAGCCGTGGCAGCCTGAAATGCCTCCACGTCCCGCCCCAGGATGAAGCTCTGCGCATCGCATACCTGCGCAATCGCAGCGAGAATCTCCTCTCGCAGCGGCCCAAATTGGCGGGCCAGATCGAGCATGAGGATTGGCTGGGCAGACCGGTTGGGCACGACGCCCATGGTACAACGCGAGCGGCCTGAGACTTCTAGCCGACAGAACGCGTCTAATAGGAGTTGCGGTATCGAGGGATTTGTTGGCAGTGAGGGCCTTCTCGCCAGGGAAAGTTGAAAATCCGGAGCGATGCTCGTATTGTGAACTCGCCTGAAGATGTATCTGGATCGCAAACTGAACTGAGACAAAGATTCCTGGCGCGCGTACGTTGGGTCCGGCAACGCTTTTCTCACAGCCACCAAAAGGAGATCGGCACCAATGGAATCCAAGCCGGCACAGAATATTCAAGACACCTTCTTGAACACTGTTCGCAAAGACAAGAGCACGATCACCATCTACCTGGTCAGCGGAGTCAAGCTGACGGGCAAGATACGTTCGTTCGACAAATACTCCGTGCTGCTCGAGAACAACGCCCAGGAACAACTTATCTTCAAGCATGCGATCTCGACTGTCGTCAGCGGCCGCGTCGGACCGCACACTGAAGGGCGCAGCGAGTCGCGTATATCCGGCTCTTCGGCTCCCGGCAGCGGCTCTGCCGCGCATGAGACGGCTGCGGTCGCGGGCGACTGACCTGCAAACACGAGGAACCTGAGTGAGTCTGGTAGAGGCGCAGGCAGCCGCGCGGCGAAAAGCAGCGGCGCGTGCAGGCGCGCGTCTTTTCCGCGCAGAACGAGCCGTTCTCGTAGCCGTGGAGTTTACTGGCGAACGGCGCAAACTGGGCGCTGCCGCCCGTGCCGCGCGTAGCGCTGCCGCTCAGGCGGCGTCCCCGCATCCGGGCGCGGAACAAGCTGCACTCGAATCCGTTGCCGCGGGCGATCTCGACTTTTCCGCCTCGCTTGCCGAGTTCGAGGAACTGGCCCGCTCCGCCGGGGCGGAGGTTGTCGCCGTTCTCGTCCAGCGTCGCACGAAGCCCGATCCCGCCACTCTGATTGGTGAGGGCAAGCTTGAGGAGATCGCAGGAGTCGCCGCCAGTGCCAACGCCGATCTCGTCCTCTTCGATCACGATCTCTCGCCCTCACAACTGCGCAATCTGGCGGCGAAGCTGCCGTGCCGGGTTATCGACCGCACGCAGTTGATCCTCGACATCTTCGCTCGCCATGCCCGCACGCGCGAGGGACAGCTGCAGGTGGAGCTTGCGCAGCTCGAATACCAGCTTCCGCGCCTTGCCGGACGAGGCCGCGCTATGTCGCAGCTCGGCGGCGGCATCGGTACGAGAGGCCCGGGCGAGACGCAACTCGAGACCGACCGCCGGAAGATCAATCTCCGCATCGACCACGTCAAGCGCCAGCTCGAATCGGTCCGCCGCATCCGTCGACAGCAGCGTCAGCGCCGTGAGGCCGTGCCGGTTCCAGTCGTCGCGCTGGTTGGCTATACCAACGCCGGCAAAAGCACGCTCTTCAACGCGCTTACCGATGCTGGCGTGCTGGAATCTTCGAAGATGTTCGCGACGCTCGATCCCAAGCTGGCCCAGCTCCGCCTGCCCAGCCGTCGCAAAATCCTTTTGTCGGATACCGTCGGTTTCATCCGCAATCTCCCGCACACGCTGGTCACCAGTTTTCGCGCGACGCTCGAAGAGGTGGAGCGCGCCGAGGTGCTGCTCCATGTGCGCGACGCCTCCAGCCCACTGATGGACGAGCAGAAGCAGCAGGTGGAGAAAGTGCTCGCGGAACTCGACGTGGCCGGCAAACCGCTGATCGAGGTCCTCAACAAGATTGATCTGCTTACGCCTGAAGACCGCTCGCTGATCCAACAGTCTGGGGCAGGAAAACACTCGATCATAGCCTCCGGGCTGGCGAAAATCGGGATGGACGCCCTGTTGGCCGCGATCGACGATGCCCTCATCGCCGACCCGCTGGTCGAGATGCGCTTTCGCCTGCCCCAGTCCGAGGGAGCTGCGCTGGCTGCCCTAGAAGCCGGCGCCATTGTCAGTGAGAAGCGGTTCGACGGCAATCTTGTCCACCTGAAGACCCGTGGTGCGGCGTCGCTGATGGAGCGCTATCGCCGCTTCCGTGCGAAGGGGTGAGCCGAGCTTAAACTCAACAGGCCGCCTGATGGGGAGCGGAGGTGGTGTCCCCTGTCACGCGACCTGTATGACCCAGGACATCGGGTCGTGGTGGTGACTTAAGTGTAGACCTGCCGGATGGTTTGTCAAACCATTTCTGCCCGGACGAGCCCGTCACCGAAATGACTGTGCGCGGATAACGAAACGATTCGTCCGATTATCGCCTTATCCTCCCGCTCCCTGTTTGACACTCCTAAAATCCCTTTGCTAGAAAGAGATGTACTCCAACGAAAGTAAGCCCGCGTCCGTTCCCAGCGGTTTCCAAAGAAGGATTGTCGCCGAATCCCACGGCTTGAAATTTGCCCAAATGGACCAGATTCTGAACCAGATTGGCGGACTTGTGCTCGGCGCTGTGCCGACCATGGTTCTATTCATCCTCACTGTCCTCCTTTATGGTCTTTTCGTCAGGCGCCCGTTGGATCGCATCCTCGCGGAGCGCCATGCGCGCACTGCCGGCGCAGTGGAAAAAGCCAAGGGGGCCATCTCCGAGGCAGAGGCACGCACCGCCGAGTATGAAGAGCGCCTGCGCAAGGCCCGCGCCGAAATCTTCGCAGCCCGCGAGGCAAGGATGAAGCAGTGGGTGGCCCAGCGCGATCAGGCCCTTAGCGCAGCTCGGACGACCACGACCCAGAAAGTGCTTGCCGGCAAACTCGAGATCGAGGAGAGCCTCGCAGATGCTCGCCGCCAGATCGAGGCCGCCAGCGCGGAGTTGAGCGAGCAGGTCCTTCGCGCGGTCCTCCCGGAGGCCGCGCTGTGAGATTGCAACGCACACGCACCGTTTTAGCAGCGGCCACATTGGTCCTTGTACTGGGCTTTGGTCTGAACGCCGGTCTTCGCGCGTGGGAGCGGCCAGTGCTTGCTCAGGCTGCCGGAGTCGCTTCCACTCCTGAGGCGCAATCTCCTGCAAAAAACGAGCAGGAGCAGGACGAGAACGAGGCTTATCGCAAGTCACCCATGGTACAGAAGCTCGGCGGCATGCTTGGCATGAACCCAGACCAGGCCGCAACCGCCTTTGAGGTATTCAACTTCGCTCTGCTGGCCATTGCGTTTGGCTGGCTTCTGGCGAAAACTCTCCCAAAGGCGATCCGTAATCGCAATACTTCCATCCAGAAGCACCTGGTCGATGCGCGTACCGCGACCGAGGAAGCCCGCATCCGGCTTTCGGGTGTCGAGGAGCGGCTCTCGAGGCTGGACGGCGAGATCGCCGGGATGCGAACGCAGGCTGAGCAGGAGACGGCAAAGGAAGAGCAGCGCCTGAAGGCCGCGCTGGAGGAAGAGACGAAAAAGATTCTTGCCGCGGCCGAGCAGGAGATCGCTTCCGCCACCATTCAGGCGCGGCAGCAGCTTCAACAGCACGCGGCGGAACTCGCGATCGAGCAGGCCGCGCGCAAGCTGGTGGTCACGGCAGAGACCGACCGCTTGCTCATCCAGCGATTCGCGCAACGGTTCACCGGCAAGGGAGAGAACTGATGGCGACCGCTCTCGCTCTCCGCTATGCGCGCGCGTTTGCCGAAGTGGCCGAGTCGGCGAAGCTCGACTCTTCCGCCGCTCAGTCGCAGCTGCGTGACTTTGCGGAGACGCTTGCCGGCAGCAGCGATCTGCGCGAGCTGCTCGAGAATCCATCGATCGAGCAGGCATCGAAGCTCAAGGTGCTGGACGCCATCGCCAAGCGCATGGGCATGTTTGCGCAGGTACGCAACTTCCTCGCCGTCATCATCGAGCACGGACGCCTCGCGGAGTTGAACGATATTCTCAAGGAGTACCGTGAGATGGCCGACGCGGACTCCGGCGCGGTCGAAGCGAGGATCGTTACCGCCCGTCCGCTGAATGACGCCGATCGTGCGCAGTTGGAGGCGCAGGTAACACGGATGGCGGGTGCGCACGTCCGCGCCACGTATGCTCAGGACGCGAGCCTGATCGGCGGCGCGGTGGTTGAGATTGGTTCCACCATCTACGATGGCTCGGTCCGAACCCAGTTGCAGCAGTTGAAGCAGAGGCTGGTAAACGCTTAGTACGCGGTGCGGCGCGATACGCCAAATAGATTTTCAGAAATCAGGATTTCAAGAGCAGGGTTGAGGTAGAAGGAAGACATGGCAAAGATCAACGCGGACGAGATCACAGCGCTCCTCCGCGATCAAATCGCAAACTACGAGCAGCGCATCCAGGTCGATGAGGTCGGCACGATCATCTCCCTCGGCGACGGCATTGCGCGCGTGCATGGCCTGGACAAAGCCATGGCCGGCGAGATGCTCAGCTTCCCGCACGGTGTCTCCGGCCTGGCAATGAACCTCGACGAAGCCGAGGTCGGCGCCGTGCTGCTCGGCGACTTTGCCGAACTCCGCGAAGGCGATGAGGTCAAGCGCACCGGCACCATCATGTCCGTTCCTGTTGGCGACGCCATGATCGGCCGCGTGGTCAACGCGCTCGGCGCGCCCATCGATGACAAGGGGCCCATCGCCACCACCGCGCGGAACCCCGTCGAGCGTCTCGCTCCCGGCGTGATCGATCGCCAGGGTGTGCGTGAGCCCATGGCCACCGGCATCAAGGCCATCGACACAATGATCCCCATTGGCCGCGGACAGCGCGAACTTTTGATCGGCGACCGCCAGACCGGCAAGACCGCCATCGCGCTCGACACCATCATCAACTCGCGCGGCAAGGACCTCGTCTGCATCTACTGCGCCATCGGCCAGAAGCGCTCCTCCGTCGCGCAGATCGTGAAGACGCTCGAAGAGCACGGCGCGCTCGAGTACACCGTCATCGTCGCCGCCACCGCGTCAGAGCCCGCGCCCATGCAGTACCTCGCGCCGTTTGCCGCCTGTGCCATCGGCGAATACTTCCGCGACTCCAAGCGCCATGCGCTGGTGATCTACGACGATCTCTCCAAGCACGCCGTCAGCTATCGCGAAATTTCGCTGCTCCTGCGCCGCCCGCCCGGACGCGAGGCCTATCCCGGCGACGTCTTCTATCTCCACTCACGCCTGCTGGAGCGCGCTTCCAAGCTTTCGGACAAGCTGGGCGGCGGATCGCTCACTGCGCTTCCCGTCATTGAAACGCAGGCCGGCGACGTCTCCGCATACATCCCCACCAACGTCATCTCGATCACTGACGGCCAGATCTTCCTCGAAACGGACCTCTTCAACTCCGGCGTCCGTCCCGCCGTCAACGTCGGCCTCTCAGTCTCGCGCGTCGGCTTC
>DATNEM010000152.1:0-22518 GCA_035552995.1 Acidobacteriaceae bacterium
TGAAGGAAGAGGGTTATCGCACCGGTGTGGGCGTCCCACCGATAGATCTTGTCATTGGGCTGGTCGGTAAAAAACACGTTTCCATGGGCATCCACGGCGGGACCCTCTGTAAAACTGAACCCTGTTCCCAGGGTGGTCACTTGTCCGTGTTGACTGGGCGATATAAGACCAGCTGGATCAAAGATTTGGGAATAGGAATAGGTTGCTGCGCAGCATAGTGCTACCGCTAGAATCGAGAGTTGTTTCTTCATTTTCATTAGCCCTCCGGCGATCTACAAGAAACACCCGGGGCGCACAACTAGGCAACGCTCTATCGGGTATAGTGCCGGGCCCTTGGGCCAACTACCATTGACAGATCAAGAAGATGAGGAGGGCGTACCGTTCATTGGCCCGCTGAGGTTCAGTACTGTCTGCAATGAGCGGCGAAGGGTTCGCGCACCGGAATCGGCTCCACAGGGCAGATACTGTTGGGTGTCGGCTTGAATGTAGCTAAGTGGCTGTTTTTGCTGGATCAAAATCGCCGGTTTCGTCATACACTTTCAGCTGCGCGGGCAGAGTGTTCCATTCTGCGTGCAAGGAGAGATCGATGGCACTGATGAAGACCTCAAATCCGGCATTGGGCAAAAACACATTCAACGACTTTGCCAATACCGCCCTGGACGACGTTGCCAGCGCCGGTCACATGACCCTGAGCGGCACCGTGAACAAGACCGGCGTGCTGCTGGTTTGCACGATGGCGACTGCCGCGTGGACGTGGCACCAGTTCACCCGGACGCGACAGTTCGACGATGTCGCGGCCCTGGTGCTGACCGGCGTGCTGATGGGCTTCGTTGTCGCGATGGTCACGATCTTCAAGAAAGAGTGGTCACCGGTCACAGCCCCGATCTATGCGGGGCTGGAGGGCCTTGCGCTGGGCGGCCTCTCCGCCGTCACGGAGATGCGTTATCCGGGAATCGGCATTCAGGCGGTGAGCCTGACCTTCGGGACATTGTTCGTCCTGCTGTTTCTCTATCGCAGCGGCGTGATCAAGGTGACAGAGAAGCTGCGGCTGGGAATCATCGCGGCCACCGGCGGAATTGCCGCGTTCTACTTGATCGAGATTGTGATGGGGCTGCTTGGCGGCGGCGTACACTTTGCCGCGATCAACGGCTCCGGCGCGCTGGGCATCGGCTTCAGCGTCGTGGTGGTTGGAATCGCCGCATTGAACCTGGTGCTGGACTTCGACTTCATCGAGCAGGGCATCAGCATGGGTGCGCCGAAGTACATGGAGTGGTACGGCGCGTTCGGCATCATGGTGACGCTGATCTGGCTCTATCTTGAGATCCTGCGGCTGCTCTCGAAGACACGCAGCAGAAACTAGGACTTGCCGTCGGCGTCTTCTACGCTGGCGGCGAGCGGGATCACGGAGTCGACCTTCGTCAGCTGAAAGAGCTGCAGCACGCGCGGCGTAGCGCCGGCGGCGATCATCTTCACGTTCTTGCCCTTGCAGTGGGCGAAGTGGTTCATCAGCATGCCGAGGCCGGCGGAATCCATGTAGGGAACCTCGCTGAGGTCGAGGATGTTGACTTGCGGCGGCTTCTCGCCGGGCGCCGACTGGAAGTGGAGCAGGTCTTCCAACTGCTTCGGCGGCATGTGGCCGAAGACCTCGCGCGCAGTGAACGGGCCTCGGAAACGGAAGATGACGGTGCACGGCGTCTTGCCTTCCTTGCGCTCCACGCTGAAGGGCATTCGTTTCGCCGACTGCGCTTCGGTTCCTTGCATACCATCCTCCCGCAACTCAAACCAGCAATGTTGGAATACACCGGATTGTTCTAGAGTCACGGCCGATTTGCAAGGCGGCTGCAGGAATACGCGCTGCCGGAAAGAATGGAATACTGTGGTTGGACCAGTAAACAACTTGAGTGCCGCGAGCAGATGTATGATGCTGCGCGAGCAAGGATTGGGAGAGATTGGCAATGCCGGATGCAAGCTGCGACATCGGATTGATTGGCCTGGCGGTGATGGGCCAGAACTTAGTCCTGAACATGAATGACCACGGCTTCAAGGTCGCGGTCTTCAACCGCACGGTGTCGAAGGTCGATGACTTCGTCAACAACGAAGCGAAAGGCACGCAGGTAGTCGGCGCGCACTCCGTGGAGGAGATGTGCAAGCTGCTGAAGCGGCCGCGCCGCGTGATGATCATGGTAAAGGCGGGCGAGGTTGTCGACCAGACGATCGATCACGTGCTGCCCTATCTGGAGAAGGGCGACATCGTCATCGATGGCGGCAACTCGCTCTACACGGACTCGAACCGCCGCACCAAGGACCTGGCGGCGAAAGGCATCCTCTTCATCGGCACCGGCGTCTCCGGCGGCGAAGAGGGCGCGCGCTTCGGTCCGTCGATCATGCCGGGCGGCAACAGCGAAGCGTGGGAGCATGTGAAGCCGATCTTCCAGGCGATTGCGGCGAAAGTCGAGGACGTCACGCCCTGCTGCGACTGGGTGGGCGAGGACGGCGCAGGCCACTACGTGAAGATGGTGCACAACGGCATTGAGTACGGCGACATGCAGCTGATCGGCGAAGCGTACCAGCTGCTGAAGGATGGCCTCGGACTCAACGCGGATGAATTGGCGGAGGTCTTCGCCGATTGGAACAAGGGCGAGCTTGACAGCTACCTCATCGAGATCACGGCGGAAATCTTCGCGAAGAAGGACGAAGACGGGCAGCCGATGGTGGACAAGATCCTTGACGCCGCGGGCCAGAAGGGCACCGGCAAGTGGACGGCAATCTCGGCGCTCGACCTTGGCATGCCGCTGACGCTGATCGGCGAGAGCGTGTTTGCGCGATGCCTTTCGGCACTGAAAGACGAACGCGTGGCGGCGTCGAAGGTACTGGCCGCGCCGAAGTCGGCTGCAAAGATCGAGGACAAGAAGCAGTTCATCGAAGATGTGCGGCGCGCGCTCTACTGCTCGAAGATGGTGAGCTACGCGCAGGGTTATATGCTGCTGCGCGCGGCGGAGAAGGACCAGGGCTGGCACCTGAATATGGGCGGCATCGCGCTGATGTGGCGCGGCGGCTGCATCATCCGCAGCGCTTTCCTGGGCAACATCAAGGCCGCGTTCGACAAGAACCCAAACCTCGCGAACCTGCTGCTGGACGACTTCTTCTCCGGCGCGCTGAACAAGTATCAGGCGAGTTGGCGCAAGGCGCTGGTTCATGCGGTCGAAGTGGGCGTGCCGACGCCGGCGTTCTGCACAGCGCTGGCGTTCTTCGACGGATACAGGACGGCGCGGCTGCCGGCGAACCTGCTGCAGGCGCAGCGCGACTTCTTCGGCGCGCACACGTATGAGCGCACGGACAAACCGCGCGGCGAGTTCTTCCACACCAACTGGACCGGGCGCGGCGGAAGAGTGTCGTCAACGACCTACAACGTGTAATGTTTCGGACAAGCAAGAGGGCCAGCTTCGCAGAGACGACGCTGGCCCTTGAATTTCTTTGGCGGAATCGATCGGGGCGCGGGCTACGGGTGGATGCGCTGCCAGGCGTCCCAGGTGTAAATGCCGACGATGGCAACGGTCATCAGCGCGGAGAGCACGCCGCTGACGCGGATGAACGGCTGTGCGCGATGGATGCGCTGCACGATGGCGGACTGCCGCTCTTCGTCGATGGCGTTGGCCTCGCCGAGGTAGACCTGGTTCTCCTCATAGCGGGTGATGGTGCCGTTGTAGGCCAGCAGCGCGAGGAAGACGCCGGTCACAACCGCCCAGACGACGATGAGGACTGGAATGGCGTTCATCATGCGAGACCTCCTGCGGCGACATTCGCGACAGCATCCTGCCGGTGTGGGCGCGGGCAGTGTGCACTTAGAGATGTGCCGACGCAAAGATCATACGCCTCAGCCGCGCGGCCGAAGCAACGATTCTTCCGGTGTCGGGCACATCTGTGGTAACCGGTCCGGACCGCTTCCGAGTAATCTCGCCCGGGCAGCCGAAGATCGCGCAGAGGCCGCATCCAGCCTGTAGACTTGAACCATCTGAGACAACGAATGAATCCACTGCGCCTACTGATCGATGTGTTCGTGAATACGTTCGGGATCACGCGCCCCACGCCGGAGCAGGAGAAGCGGGCCGGACGGGCGATTCTGATTATGCTGGTCGCCGTTCTGGCCCTGCTGATTGGAGTGTTCGTGCTGGTCCGATCGCTGTTGCTGCACTGAGCCGGCATCGGAGCTCGGCCTGCATCCGTGGGACCCGGCGGGCCATCCAATGATTGTCGATTGTCGCGACCGATTTGGTCGCATATACTGGAGTAGTACGAAGGTCCAAGGAGATTCGCCCCATGTCTACCGCTGCTGTAACCCCTGAAGTTGTTACCGGCGTCCCGCCGGCCGCGAAATCGCAGCCTGTGAACCTGACGCCGGCGGCCGTGGCCAAGGTGAAGGAGATCATGGCGACGCAGGACCCGGTCCCGGCTGGGCTGCGGATCGGCGTGGTGGGCGGCGGCTGTTCGGGCTTCCAGTACTCGATGAGCTTTGAGAACCAGGCCGGAATGATGGACAAGGTCTACCATTTCGGCGATTTGAAGGTGTTTCTGGACGCGACCAGCGCCGTCTATTTGAAGGATTGCACGGTGGATTACGTGGAGACGCTGGAGGCGGCCGGCTTCAAGTTCGAGAATGCCGCGGTGAAGAGCACCTGCGGCTGCGGATCGTCCTTCTCGGTGTAAAGAATTTCTTTAGTTCGGATTTTGACGGGCGGCCTACGGGCCGCCTTTTTGCTTAACTTTTTTCGGGGTATCTTGGCGCGCAAAATATCCGGAATGTGCGAGTTGCGAAGAGGAGGGCTGGCTAAAATATTGATTCTGGATAATTTACGCGCAAAATATCCAGAATCAAAGAGTTGCGGGCCATCACTGTTTCCCTATGCCCGGCAGCGACGAACGATCACAAGGCTTTTCGTCTATACCTAACTTCTATTTTAGCGTGCTGAGCATAACTAAAATGCCACTTCGCGCAAAACTATATCTCCAGCAGCGAGAGTGAGCTAGGCCGAATTTGTGTGATGAGGAGGCTTGACATGCGACTTTACGGGATTTTGGAGGGTATGAATGAGGCAAGCGGGTAGTGGCTCATTTTGAAAAAAGGTGACCTCAGGGGGCTAAAGCCCCAACCTCAAATTAGCCCGCTTATGGCGTGGCTGAAGCCACGCCCTTTCAAAGCAGGATTCGAACTGACCCAGGGAAGGCCCGAGGCTGAAGCCTCGTCCATCGGCGATCCGGCTACCGCGCCCTAAAGGGCGCTGCTACTCCGGGATCTGGTGGCGGTCGCGCATGGTCTGGGCGAAGCGAATGGCGCCGGCGGTGGAGAAGTGGTTGGAGTCCAGGAGCATCGGTACGCCGGGGCTGGCGTAGGCGGGACAGCCCGTGTTGTCTGGACACATATCGGTGAAGTAGGAGATGTAGGGGACCTTCCACTCGTCGCGAGCGAGGGTCGCCATTTGTGCGTCGAGCTGAACGGAGTCGGGCGCGGCGTGGGCCTGGACGTTCGCGAGATCGTTCCCCCGCGCGGAGAGGTTGCCGAGCATGCGCGGCAGCGGAAGGTCATATGCGATGTTGGGGCCGATGAGGACGACGTTGATGTGGTTGGCGCGTGCATAGGCGACGAGGCGGCCGATCGCGGGAAGATCATACGGATGCCATTGCGCGGAGACGATCAGCGTGTCGATTTGTTCGGCGGGAGTTTTGCGGGCGAGAAGATCGCGATAGATGAAGGTGGCCATGTTGCGGCAGGTAGGGATACTGTCGGTCATCTTGTCCGGCAGCAGATTGCAGCCGGCGACATTTGCCTGGCCGATTTCGAGATCGCTAAAGACGGTGGCGAAGCCGGGCCAGAGATGCGCGGCGTGGCTATCGCCGAGCAGGAGATAGTGGCGCTTGCCCGGGGTGAACGGGAGGCATCGCGCCTGATCGTACATGTCGACCGATGTGTGTTCGAGGCCGAGAGAGCATGACTCCCATCGCCACGGCACGTAGGTGTCGACGCCGAGTTGGCTGGCGGCGAGGACCTCGTCCGGAGTGTAGCGAGAGGGCGCGCCGTGAGTTGCAATCAAGCAAATGCTGCACGTCGCGGCGAGGGCGGCAGCAGTGGCGCTTGTTGCGACGAGGCGGCGCGGGGTGAAGAGATCTTTGCGCCTGCGGAATGGCGTTTCCACGAAGCGCCAGGAGAGCGTAGCGATAACCGTGGAGACGAGGAAGATAGATGCCTGCGCTGTGTGGCTCATCGGTTCGGCGCAGGAGCCTGGGACACAGGTCTGCAGGTGGCGCAGGTTGTAGAACACCTGCACGGGCCAGTGCCAGAGATAGAGCGAATAAGAGATCAGCCCGAAAAAGACGAACGGGGGAAGGCTAAGGAAGCGTCCGGTTGACGAAGAGGCGTTTTCCCCGGCGGCTATGAGGAGGGCTGCACCGACGCAGGGCGGCAGAGCGGCCAGTCCGGGAAATGTGGTGTTGGCGGTGTAGAGGAGGGCCGGCAGGACGACGCAAAGCAGACCGATCAGCGCGGCGACTTCGCGCGAGATACGGCGGCGCGGAGACGGAAGGTAGCGCTGCGAGAGGATGGCGCCGATCATGAGCTCCCACGCGCGCAGGCCGACGTTGAAGAATGCGGCGTGGGGATTGCGATAGGCGAGGATGGAGGCGGCTACGAGGCTGACGACGGCGAGCGCGCAGATGAAGGGCTTGATCCACGCCTGTTGGCGAGAGCGGGTGAGGGCAAGCAGGCAGAGCGGGAACAGGAGATAGAACTGCTCTTCCACGCCGAGCGACCAGGTGTGCAGCAGAGGCTTGAGGTCGTTTTCGCTGGAGAAGTAGCCGCCCCAGCTCCAGAGCAGTGTGTTGGAGCAGGCGAAAACGGCGGCGAGGAGGGAACGCGCGTACTCGACCATCTCGGTGGGGAAGAGGAAGCGCCAGGCGGGCGGGATGGTTGCCGCAAGCATGACGATCAGTGCGGGAAAGATGCGGCGGATGCGACGGAGGTAGAAGTCGGTGAGGGAGAAGGAGCCCGCGCGGATTTGGGGGAGGATGTTGGAGCTGATGAGATATCCGGAGATGACGAAGAAGACGTCCACGCCGATGTAGCCGCCGGCGAAATGGGCGACGTGAAGGTGCGAGGCGACGACGAAGAGGACTGCGATGGCGCGCAGGCCGTCGATGTCGGCGCGATAGGGCGTGCGGGCCGTGGCGGAATGTTGGGACGTTGGCGGATCAGCGAGCAGAATGGACCGCTCAGCCATGGTGCTCTCCGGGGGGTGTTGGAATCATTATGCAGTCTGGGTCGGCGTCGTTGAAACGGAATCTGCGTAGGGCAGGGTAGACTCGTTGGGAATCCGAAATGACGAACGACCGGGAAGATATCGCGCAAGCTGCCGAGGCTGAGGAGAATCGTGCGCCCGAAGCGGGCGAGGTCTCTGCGGCGTTCAAAACCGAGGAGACGCCTGCACGTGAGTCCGACACGTTCACTCCAGTTTCGGCTGGGGCCGCTGCAGAGGATTCGTCGATAAAAACTGGATGTGAAACCACGCCGGCACGCTCGGAGGACGGCCCTATGCTCGATATCCATGCGCCGCATGAAGGCATTCACAACTGGAAGCAATATTTGTTGCACATGAGCACAGTCGTCCTCGGGATCCTGATCGCAATTGGGCTGGAGCAGAGCGTTGAGGCGATGCATCGCGCGCATGAGCGAGCGGAATTGCGGGAGTCGCTGCGCCGCGAAGCGCAAGAGGCGATTCGAGCGGCGAAGAGCTCAGAGGAGTTCGACATACCGGCGATCGACTGGCTCGATACTCGCCGGATGCTGGTGGAAGATGCCTTGGCGAGGCATCAGGCGTTTTCCGCTCCGCTGCCGCGGAAGCCTCATGTCGATTCCATTCAGCCGGCCGATCCAGCATGGAATGCAGCGAAGTCGAGCGGGCTGATTTCCCTGCTGAGCCAGGATGAGGTTGAAATCTATAGCCTAGCGGACCAGCTGATTGTTGCGTCGCAGGCCTCATTTGCCGGGGGTATCAACGCAGCGCAAAAACGCGGGCAGTTCGAGTTCGAACATTCGCCAGGCGACACCGTTGAGATGGACCTGTCCAAAGCGACGCCAGCGGAGCTGGAGCACTACCGCGACGCGCTGGCGGACGAGGCCAGTGCCTGGACGCAATATCGTGTCCTCTGCGAGTACGTTCGCGGTGTAGAGACCGCAATCAGGGACGGAGAGCGGAATATCGATAAGGTGCAGCAGGCGAAGACTCGCTTCTACCGGAGGGTTGTGAAGTGAGGGTTGTTCAAGCGGCGAATTGGGGCTTGACGCCAAAGGAGTTGCGCGCGCTCAAGGCGTTGAAGACGCCGGCGAAGATACAGAAGTTTGTGGATGAGCTGGAGTATCAGTATGCGGATACGGCAGGGTCTCCGCGGCGGGTGCTGCGTGAGCACAAGGGGCATTGTCTGGAGGGCGCGCTGCTGGCGGCGGCCGCGTTGCGGGTGAATGGGCATCCGGCGTTGCTGATGGACCTGGAAGCGGTGCGCGATGACGACCACGTGATCGCGCTGTATCGCGAGCGGGGGCTGTGGGGCGGGATCGCGAAGTCGAACTATGCGGGGCTGCGGTTTCGCGCGCCGGTGTATCGGACGCTGCGCGAGCTGGCGCTGAGCTACTTTGAGCACTACTTCAACCTGCGGCGGGAACGGACGCTGCGCGCATATGCGGGGCCGGTGAACCTGGCGCGGCTGGATGGGTGCAAGTGGATGACATCGGAAGAGGATGTGTGGTGTGTGGCGGAGGAGCTGGTCGCGGCAAAGCACCGGGAGCTGATTCCGCATAGCGTGGCGCGGCGGCTGCCGCGGCTGGATGCGCGGAGCTTTGGGGCGGGGAAGTATGGGCGGGTCGAGCACTGAATTAGAGGGATTACACCACAATGTGACCATGGTACAATGACCATGGTGGTGGAGCTGACTTATGAAGACGATTGCGGCGGGTAAGTTCAAGGCTCAATGTCTGGCGGTGATGGATGAAGTTCAGGCGAAGCGAGAGCCGATTGTCGTGACGAAAAACGGAAAGGCAGTGGTGAAGGTGGTGCCACTGGATACAAGCGATCAGGACCCGCTGAAGGACTTTTTCATCGGCGGAGAGATCGCAGGAGACATCATGTCTCCGCTCTACAGCGATGAGGAATTCAAAGAGTTTTTCGAGCGCTCGGCGGCGCAATTGAAGTGATCGTGCTCGACACGCACATCGTGATCTGGCTGACCATTGAGCCTCGGAGAATGCCTCGAGCGCTTGGCCGGCTGGTTGCGGAGGCATACACGAAGGGCGAGGGGGTGGCGATCGCCGACGTGACGTTGCTGGAACTGGCGACGTTGGCGGCATGGGGTCGAATCCGGCCTGCTATTCCCCTGGGCCTTTTTCTGCGGCAGGTAGAGAATAAGTTCCGAGTGCTTCCTATCACGGGCGCAGTTGCAGAGCAGGTCATGCGATTTTCAGAGAACTACCCCAAAGATCCCGCTGATCGGCTGATTGGGGCAACTGCTGTCGTGTGTGGCGCACAATTGATGACTCGGGATGGAGCAATTCGCCGCTCCGGTGAGGTGCAGTGCATCGGGTGATGAGTTCGCCAACCATTTTGGTTACGTGACTTCATACGGGGCGGCTGTATGGGATGGACATTTAGGTTCCCGCGTGAATGAATTGATAGTGACGAGCGAGAGCGTCGGGGAGTCTTAGGGATATATGGCTACGCCGGTTGCTGTGCCGCTGAGCACGGCTGAGATGAGCATGAACGAGGTGGAGCGCGCGCAGGCGCTGGCGCGGCGCTATCACGCGGAGTTCGTGGACCTGAAGAACTTCAAGATCTCGCATGACCTCTTCAAGAGCGTGCCGGTGGACATGATGTTCCGGTACAACTTCGTTCCGCTGGAGCAGCTGGAGGGGCGGCTGGCGATTGCGGTCGCGGACCCCTCGAAGCTGATGGTGCTGGACGAGATCGCCGGGCTGCTGGGGCAGCGGCTGGTGACGCGTGTCGCGACGCTGAGCCAGATCACCGACCTGCTGAAGAAGACCGAGCAGAGCCAGCGTGTGCTGGACGAGGCGAGCGAAGGGCTGGCGTTCGATGTGCTCTCGAGCGAAGAGAACGCTGACGAGAATCTGTCGATCCAGAAGCTGACGGGCGATGAGGACATCTCGCCGATCATTCGACTGGTGGACACGACGATCTTCACCGCGCTGGAGCGGCGCGCGAGCGACATCCATCTGGAAACCTTCGACGACAGTTTGCTGGTGAAGTACCGCATCGATGGCGTGCTGCAACAGGCGATGGCGCCGATTGCGCGCGAGCATCACCAGACGATCCTGTCGCGCGTGAAGGTGATGAGCGAACTGGACATCGCCGAGCGGCGCGTGCCGCAGGACGGGCGCTTCCGCGTGCGGTACAAGGGCAGGTTGATCGACTTTCGCGTGAGCATTATGCCGACGGTGCATGGCGAGAATGCCGTGCTGAGGGTGCTCGACAAGGAGTCGATGTCGGAGAAGTTCAAGAAGCTGAGCCTGGATGTCGTGGGCTTCGCGGAGAAGGACCTGGCGCGGTTCCGGCGGTATATCAAGGAGCCGTACGGCATGGTGCTGGTTACGGGGCCGACGGGTTCGGGCAAGACGACGACGCTGTATGCGGCGCTGAACGAGATCAAGAGCGAAGAGGACAAGATCATCACCATCGAAGACCCGGTGGAGTACCAGATCCGCGGGATCACGCAGATTCCGGTGAATGAAAAGAAGGGGCTGACGTTCGCGCGCGGGCTGCGATCGATCCTGCGACATGACCCGGACAAGATTCTGGTAGGCGAGATCCGCGACGCGGAGACGGCCCAGATCGCTATCAACTCGGCGCTGACGGGGCATTTGGTGTTTACGACCGTGCACGCGAATAACGTGGTGGACGTCCTCGGCCGCTTCCTGAATATGGGCGTTGAGCCGTACAACTTTGTGAGCGCGCTCAATTGCATCCTCGCGCAGCGCCTGGTGCGGACGGTGTGCGAGTTCTGCGGGCGCGATGTGCACTACTCGGATGAGGAGTTGATTGCGAGCGGACTGGAGCCCGAGGAGTGGCGCGGATTCGCCTTCCGCGAAGGGCCCGGGTGCATGGAGTGCGCGGGCACGGGGTATCGCGGGCGGAGTGCGATCCATGAGCTGCTGGAGCTGGATGACGAGATTCGCGAGATGCTGCTGGCGAAGAAGCCGGGCAGCGAGATTCGCAAGAAGGCGCGCGAGAAGGGCATGGGGTTCCTGCGGGATTCGGCGCTGGAGCGCGTGCGTGCGGGAGTGACGACGTTGAAGGAGATCAATAAGGTCACTTTCATCGAAACTGGGCGATAGAAGAGGGGACTAGTTGCTGGGGACTAGGGACTCGGTGGGTGCAAAGAGATGGGCTTGATCGCCAAAACTACGGAAGAAGCAAAGAGCAATTTCGCTTGGGCTCTTGTCTATGTATTCACAACGTCTCTGATGGTGGCTGCGAAACTGTACGACATCGTTGGTTTAAATAGGCGAGGTGCTCTCGTAGGCGCGCAGCGTTAT
Source organism: Acidobacteriaceae bacterium (assembly GCA_035552995.1). Classification (GTDB taxonomy): domain Bacteria; phylum Acidobacteriota; class Terriglobia; order Terriglobales; family Acidobacteriaceae; genus Edaphobacter. Next base: position 11,588 of record DATNEM010000152.1, read on the forward strand.
GTTTTCCTAGGTCTTATGTCTTTTTTGCTCGGTCTGTCCGTATTTTCGGCTTGGGGTAACTGGCGGCGGTATCGCATGGGTGAGCGGGTAAGCTAGGACGGGATGGGATTTCTTCCGAAAACGATGGGGACGCGGCCGCGGCTGGCGTGCGAGGTGCGGGCCGAGGGCGTGGTGGCGGCGCGGGCCGATGATTCCGCTGCGGTGCTGAGCGCGGTGGAGCGCGTGACGTTTGAGGGGAGGACGGCCATTGCGAACAATCCGGCGAGCGCGCTCGCGCGCACGGAGAAGATCGCCGCCGTAAAGCGGGCGCTCGATGCGGTGAGCGGGCGCGGGCGCGAGGTGACGCTGGTGGTCCCGGATACAGCAGCGCGCGTTCTGCTGATCGATTTTGACGAGTTACCGGCGAAAGCCGCCGAGGCGTTGCCCGTGGTGCGTTTTCGCCTCAAAAAGCTGTTGCCGTTCGATGCGGACGACGCGGCCGTGAGCTATCAGGTGATGGCGGAGACGCGCGGCGCGACGCAGGTCCTGGCGGTGGCAATGCCGCGCGAGGCTCTCGCGGAATACGAAAGCATGGTGCGCGAGGCGGGATATGAGCCCGGCGCGGTGTTGCCGAGCACGCTGGCAGCGCTGGCGGGGCTGGATGAAAATGAGCGCGCATCGCTGGTGGTGAATGCCGGGCGCGAGGCGGTGACGACGGCGATTGTGCGCGGCGGCATCCTGCTGCTGCACCGTACGGTCGATTTGAGCGGAGGATCGAACGGCGAGGCTGCCACGGCAGTCTTGCCGGAGGTGACGAGAGGGCCGGAGGCGGCGGCTGCGAGCGATGAGGCCTCTCGCGAAGCCTCCCGCGACACCACGATTGCGGCGATAGCGGCGCGGTTTGCGGCGATGGAGGGCCAGACGACGCCTGCACCGCGCGCGCCCGAGCAGCCTGCGATCAGTCGGGTTGGCTCTGCGTTGGCGAGCGGGATGGTGCAGAGTACTACATCGTCCGAAGCGGTGAATGTGACGAGCGCGGCGACCGCGACCTTGAGCGCGCAAAGGGTTGTTGCTCCGGCGGAAGAGATTGCGCAGGCGGTGAACGTCGCCGCGGCATATTTTGAGGACACGCTGGGCGCGGCGCCGCAGGTGATTCTGTCTGCGGGAACACTGGGAGCGGATGCGCTGATGCGCCTGCTGGATGGTTCTTCGCCACGCGCGGACGAGATGGTAAGCAGCGGAATGTTGGGTGCCGGCGCGAGTGGGAGCGTGCCCGCAGGCTGGCTGGCCGGAGTGCGGGGGGCGCTGAGGAGCTAGATGCGCATCACGATCAATCTTGCGACGCGGCCGTTTGTCGAACTGAAGCCGGTGTACGCGCGGCTGCGGCTGGTGATGGCGTTGCTGGCGCTGGTGGGCATCGGGCTGGGCGCATGGCTCTACGTTGCGAGCAAGCGGGAGCGCGCGGCGCGTGAGCAGATGGATGCGCTGGTGCGGCAGACGGAGGCGTTCCAACAAGAGCGCGGGCAGAATGAGGCACGAATGCGCCAGCCGCAGAACCGCGCGGTGCTGGAGCGCGCGCAATTCCTGAATGGAGTGTTTGCGCAGAAGGCGTTCAGCTGGACTGCGGTGATGATGGACCTGGAGCAGGTATTGCCGGCGGGCGTGCAGGTGACGAGCATTCAACCGTCGGTGGCGGCGGACGGCGATGTGACGATCCATCTGCGTGTGAGCGGACCGCGCGAGTTGGATGTGAACCTGATAGGGAACCTGGAGCACAGCAAACGCTTCCTGCAGCCGCGGCTGGTGAACGAGAGCGCCCAACTGCAGGAGAACGGACGCGTCCCAGCCGCGCAGACCGGCGTGCCGGGCGGGGTGCAGTTCGACATTTTGAGCGGCTATAACCCGTTGCCGGTGGCGAAGCCGGAGAAGAAAACAGCGCCTTCGGAAAAATCGAAGAGCGTTGGCGGGCCGCTAGTGCCTGTGCCGAGAGCAGGTGCGAAGAAGATTCCCGCCGGCAGAGCGCCGGCTGGACCGAATATGAACAGAGCCATACCTGCTCCGCCCGTGCAGCTTGTCCCGCCAAAGAATCAGGTGGCGCAACCTGCGCGGCCGCCGGTGAGCGGAGGTGGCCGATGAGCACCGCTGCTACTCTGGCGAAGCCGAACGCCGGCACGACGAGCGATACCCGGCGCGGCGTAAGCGAGTTGCATCTGCACTGGCTGGGCGTTGCGCTTCTGGTGGGAGTGAATGTCTTCCTGCTGGCGCGGCTGGGAATGCTGTGGCATGACGCGAGCACGCACAACGCCGATGCGCTTGCACAACAGAGAGTGGCGCGAACGGCAGCGGATGCGGCGGCCGTGCCGTTGCGCGGTGTGGATGCGAAGGTGGCGAAGTCAACTGCGGATGCGGACCGTTTCTATCGGGACCGACTGCCGGTGGTGCAGTCGCAGGTGCTGGCGGAACTGGGCGAACTGGCGAAGAAGAACAATGTTCGTCTGGCGCGGGTGACGTATTCGCCGGCTGTAGTCCTGGCGGGAACTGCGAATGAGTTGACGGAAGAGAAGATGGATGCGAGCCTGAGCGGCGACTACCGCCCGCTGGTGCAGTTCATCAATGCGCTGGAGCGCGACAAGACGTTCTTCGTGATTGACGGCGTGACGCTGACCGGTCAGCAGACCGGGCTGGTGAATCTGCGGCTGGGGCTGACGACGTATCTGCGCGGCGGAGAATTGGCCGCGGGCGATGCAGGTTCTGGCGTAACTACTCAAGGCGCTGGCGGCAGTGGGACTGCGCCGGCAGGAGGCACGCAATGAGCAGCCTCGCGGGAATGAGCGCGGACACGCGGAATAAGGCGATCGCGATCGTCGTCTTCGTTCTGATCGCGGGAGGCGTTTTGTATTGGGAGCTGTTTTCGGGAGGCACGCCGAATCCCGCTGCGGTTGCGCCGGCGAACCCCGCGACCGTGACCACAGGTGCGAACTCTGACAATGCAGCGACGACGGCTCCGGCCACGGTTGCGTCCAGGCCTGCGGCGAGTGGCAATACGGCACGGAAGGTTGGCGGAAGTTCCGCGGCCCTCGACCCCGCGCTACGCATGGACGCGATGCTGGTAGCGGAGCAGGTGGAGTACTCGGGGATTGGGCGCAATATTTTCTCGCCGAACTCGGCGCCTCCGATCGTGATTCCAAAGCCGGTGGCATCGGTGCGGCCGACGCAGGCGTTGCCGCCTCCGCCGCCTTTGCACACAGGGCCTCCGCCACCTCCGCCCATCGATCTGACGTTCTTCGGAACCGAGACGGATGCCGCGGGCGTGCGGCAGGCGATCCTGCTGCATGACGATGCGGTGTACACCGCGAAGCCGGGCGATGTTGTGCTGCGGCGCTACCGGATCATCACGGTGGATGCGCGGTCGATCCAGGTGGAAGATATGGTGACGAACAATAAGCAGACGCTGCCGATGGTCACAAACTAGGTTCAAGGTTCAAGGTGCAAGGTTCAAGGTTCAAGGCGGAGCAGAAGGGATTTCGCGCAGGCATAGTGCAGCGCGAGGTTGAGAGCGTACCTGCGCGCGACGGCGAGGAAGGGTATCTGCTGCTGGGCGCGATTGTGGCGATTGCACTGGTAATGATTGCGATGAGCGTCGCGGCGGTGAAGGTGTCGTTCGAGCTCAGACGGGAACGCGAGGAGGAATCGGCGCGACGCGCGAACCAGTATGTGCGCGCGGTGCGCGAGTTCTACCTGAAGTTTCGGCGGTACCCGGGGTCGGTGGAGCAGCTGGAGAACACCAACAACATTCGGTTCCTGCGGCAGAAGTATGTCGATCCGCTGACGGGCAAGGCGGATTACCGGCTGATCATCGTCGGGCAGAACAAGACGACGCCGAAGGGATTTTTTGGAGAACCGCTAAGTGGGCTGCCGGGCTCGGGTCCGGGCGCTGCGGCCGGCGGACCAAGCGGAGCGCCGGGAGCGGCTGCGAATGGAGCGGCAGGCGGAACTAGCCTGGCTGGCGGTGCCTTCGGCGCGGGCAATGGAAATATCGGGACGATGGGATTCGGCGGCGCTGCGGCGGCACAGAATCTGCCGCAGGGCGTGCAGACCACGGGTGCGGGCGGCGGCGCGGCGATCCAGAGTGCGGCGGGCGCCCCCGGCAGCTCTACAACTTCCTCAGCGACAGCAGGAAGCGGGTCGCCCGGTTCGGGCGGGCCAGGATCGAATCTGGGCCCGATTATGGGAGTGGGCTCGAGCGCGACAGGGAACTCGATCATCACGGTGAATGAGCAGACGAGTTACGAGAACTGGGAGTTCCTGTATGACCCGCGCCAGGAGCTGCTGCGACAGAAGGGTCAGATGAATCAGGGGATAGGGACGGCGGGCGGCGGCGGGAATCCGGCAGGGCTGGGTGGCGCGCCGCAGTCGGGTGCGAGCGGAGCGCCGGGTGGGCCTGGTGCGCCTGCGCAGCCGGGCGCTCCAACGAACGGAACGCCCGTGCGGCCGTAGCGCTGAGGTCCATTGGAGCGCGAGCTGTAAGCTCAGAGATCGATCGGGAAAATGGAGATGAAGATGAGAGTGCGAATGCGTCGCAGCGATTTGGCGTGGATGCTGATTGCGGGGATGGCGATCGGTGCGAGCGTGACAGATGCGCAGACGGCGGCGAGATCTGCGGCAGGCCCGAGTGGGGCGGCAAAAGCGTCCGGACCTGAGCCTGCTGCGCCAATACAGCCGGAGTGGGTGAAGCGCAGCAACCGCTACACGCAGATCCTGCTGGACATTCAGTACAAGTATTCACCGGAGTCTGGATCGCAGCAGGGCCTTGCGAAGTACGACCCGGAGATCACGGACCCATCGCGGGCGGCGGAGATTGCGCAGCGTAAAGAGCTGGAGGCGGCGCTCGCCACTCTGAAGCAGGATGAGGCGAAGGAGAAGGACAAGAACGTCCGCGAGGACCTCGAGATTATCGACAAGACGTTCCATCTGCAGTTCCAGCAGGACGACTACGGGCTGCATCACAAGGTGCCGTTCATCGATGCGAGCGCGGCGGTGTTCGGCGGACTGCGCATCCTGCTGGATGACCAGGTGGCAGCGGAGCGCAGGCAGGCCGCGGTGGCGCGGCTGCGCAAGTATGCGGGCGCGGATGTGGGATCGAAGCCGTTCACAGATCTGCTGGAAGAGCGCGTGAAGGAGCAGATGGCGAAGCCCGGCGTGATTTATCCGCCGATTATCCAGATGGAGACGGAGCTGGGCCGCGACAAGAATTACGTCGACGGGCTGCGGCAGCTGTTTGTGAAGTACAAGCTCACCGGCTGGCAGGAGCCATTTGAGAAGCTCTCGCAGGAACTGGCCGATTACGACACGTGGGCGCGCGCCAATGTGATGCCGAAGGGGCGCAAAGATACGCGGCTTCCGGAGGAAGAGTATGCGCTGGCGCTGAAGAATTACGGCATCGACATACCGCCGGCGCAGTTGACGGAGATGGCACACAAGGCCTTCGCGGATGATCAGGCGAAGATGCAGACGCTGGCCGCGGAGATCGCGAAGGAGCACGGATGGGTCTTCACGGATTATCGGGACGTGATCCGCGAGTTGAAGAAGAGGCAGATTGCGGGCGATGCGATCCTGCCGTTCTATCGCGAACGGCTGAAGGCGATCGAGGATATTGTTCGCGAACAGAAACTGATTACGCTGCCGGACCGCCCGGCGATCATCCGGCTGGCCACGGCGGCGGAGACAGCGCAGCAGCCGGCGCCGCACATGGACCCGCCGCCGTTCCTCAATAACACGGGGCAGAAGGGCGAGTTCGTGCTGCCCGTGAATGTGCCTTCCGCGAGCGGCGGTGCGGCGGACAATTATGATGACTTCACCTTCGACGCGGTGTCATGGACGATGATTGCGCATGAGGCGCGGCCCGGGCATGAGCTGCAATTCGATTCCATGGTGGAGGAGGGCGTGAGCCTGGCGCGCGCGCTGTATGCGTTCAACTCGACCAACGTGGAAGGCTGGGGGCTGTATGCCGAGTGGATGATGCAGCCGTATGAGCCGAAGGAAGGCCAGTTGTGCACGCTGCAACTGCGGCTGCTGCGCGATGCCCGGGCGTACCTCGATCCGGAGCTTAAGTCCGGCAAGATGACACCGGAGCAGGCTCTGAAAGTGCTGATGGATGATGTGGTGCTGAGCCACGCGTTTGCGACTGAAGAGGTGGAGCGGTTTACCTACCGCATGCCGGGACAGGCCAACAGCTACTTCTATGGCTACACCAGGTTGCTGGAGTTGAGGAAGGATGCGGAGGCTGCGCTGGGCACGAAGTTCGACCAGAAGCGCTACCACGATTTTCTGCTGGCGCAGGGATTGTTGCCGCCTGATCTGCTGCGGCAGGCCGTGATGGAAGACTTTGTGCCGGCGGAGAAGAGGCGCAAGTAAATCAAATATGGCCGTGGGCGTCGAGCCAGGCGCGGATTGTCTTTGTGTCCTTTGCGGAGATAGATGGCGCGGACTGATGCAACATCTGCATGAACCAATCGATCTCGCCCGGCGTGGCAGGGTAGCCGATGTTCTCGCCGGCCGGTTTGCAACCGGATGGGCAGAATGAGTTGACGATGGGCTGGCCCGCCGCGTCTGCCATGACGAGGAAGGGATAGCCAGCGTCATTTCCTTTTAGCGAGGCGCGCAGATCTACTGCGCCGGGTGTGTCGGTGTGTTTTTTGTCGTCCTTGCGCTCGCCGACGTCAAAGCGTGCGACGACGAACTGGGCCGCGATGATGGGGCCGGTCTTACGGTCGGTAAGGAAGGTCTCAAACATGTGGCAGGGGATGCACCAGGAGGCGCTGAAGACGAGCAGGACGTTCTTGTGCTCGGAGGCAGCCTGAGACTCGGCCTGCGTGAGGATCTGCTGGGCGGACTGCGCGTGGACTGGTAACGGCAAGAGGGCGAGAACCATGAGCAACATCGAGGCGTGCTTCATGCAAACATTATGCGCCACAACGAAAGGCAAAGCACTTTCACGAAACCCCACCCATGCGCGTTGAAACAACGGGCGCATGAATGGGGCACCCAAGTCTTGGCCGCTACATCTTCATGTTGGGGTTTGCTTGGAAGAGCGCGATGGTGGCGCCGGTCGGGTCGAGGAGGATGGTGAACCAGCCCACGTGAGGAATTTCCTCCGGCCCTTTGTGGACGGTTGCGCCGAGAGACTTCGCCTTTTCGGTCGCGGCCTTGATGTCCTCGACACCGACGTAGGCCAGCCAGAAGGTGGGCATACCGGGTATGGAGAAGATGCCGCCGCCTGGACCCGAGCTGGGCTTGAAGGTGGAGTAGATCATGTTGCCCATGTCGTTGTCGTTGAACTCCCAGTCGAAGAGTTTGCCGTAGAACTCTTTGGCCTTGGCGGTGTCGGGGGTACAGAGCTCGAGGTGGACGAAGGGATTGGACATTGTGGGAGTGGTCCTTTCGGGGATGATGGCGTGCTTGATTACCAGCAGATGGATTCGCGCGTTTCGCGATGCAGGAAATGTTACGAGAGCGCGGCGCAGATGTGGAGCGGCGGTTGTGATTTCATGAAGAATTGTTGAAGCGGCGGTGAGCACACGTTCAATGCGCGCCAGCGGGGCCGCGGCCTGGCTTCACCTTGCGGAAGGTCCACACGACCAGCACACATACGAAGCAGAGCAGCGACAGCCAGCGGAAGACGTCGACGAAGGACCATAGCGCGGCCTGGCGGCCAAGCTCGCGATAGATCGAAGCGGCTGCCGGTGCAATGGAGTTCGATGGGCCGAAGGCATTGCTGAGCGCATGCTGCGCTCCGTTGAGCGAATTCTGGAACTGCGCGCCGGTCTGCGGGACGGAGTTGAGGATTTCGTTCTGGTGGACAGAGGATCGGCGCGTGAGCAGCGTCTGCGCGATGGAAATGCCGATGGAGCCGCCGACGTTGCGCATCAGGTTGAAGACGCCGCTGGCGTTGCCGATCTGTTCATTGCGCAGCGTTCCGTACGCGGCGGTAGAGATGGGGACGAAGACGAAGCTCAGGCCGAAGCCCGTAATCAGAATGGGCAGCAGCAGCGTCGTCGGTGAGATGTCGAGCGTGATGCTGCCAAAGTAGAACGTTGTGAGTCCGAAGGTGAGGAAGCCGAAGGTCAGCAGCCAGCGCGGATCGATCTTGTTGGAGAGGTAGCCAATGATGGGCATGGCGCAGATGGCGCCGATGCCGCGTGGTGCGACGACGAGGCCTGCGGTGAACGCGGTATAGCCGAGCAGTTCCTGGTAGAAGAGCGGCAACACCGTGACGGTGGAGTAAATGCCGATGCCGAACAGGAAGATGAGAATGCACCCGATCAGGAAGTTGCGGTCTTTGAAGACCTTCAGCTCGACCATGGGGTTTTTCTTTGTCCATGAATGCCAGCAGAACCAGACGAAGCTGACGATGAGGAAGAGCGCGGCCCAGCGAATCCAGATGGCGCCGAACCAGTCATCTTCCTGGCCTTTATCGAGGATGATTTGAAGCAGGCCGGTCCACACAACGAGCGTGCCCATGCCGATCTTGTCGAACAAGGGAACCTTGGCGTTCTTGATGTACGGCGGATCGTGGACGAAGCGGTTGATCATGAACAGCGCGAGCAGGCCGATGGGGATGTTGATGTAGAAGGCGTAGCGCCAGGAATAGGTATCCGTGAGCCAGCCTCCGAGAGTGGGGCCAAGCACGGGCGCGACCACCACACCGAATGCGAAGACGGCCATGGCCGCCCCGCGCTTGGCGGGTGGGAACGATTCCAGCAGGATGGACTGCGAGAGCGGCTGCAGCGCGCCTCCGCCCGCGCCTTGCACGACGCGCGCGAGAAGGATCAGCCCCAGGGTGGGCGCTGCTCCGCAAGCGAAGCTTGCGACTGTAAAGATGGCGACGCAGGACATGAGAAAGCGCTTGCGCCCAAACTTGAGCGAGAACCAGTGGGAGGCGGGCAGGACGATAGCGTTCGAGACGAGGTAGCTGGTGAGCACCCATGTGGCTTCGTCGGTGGAGGCGGAGAGCGAGCCGGCGATGTACGGCAGTGCCACCGCGGCGATGGCGGTGTCCAGCACCTCCATGAATGTCGCGAGCATGACCGAGGCGGCGATTAGCCAGGGATTGACGCCCTGCGTGACCTGCGCGGACTGATCGGGTGGCGCCGTAGCGGTCGCTGCCATGCTGAGGGAACGGACTCCTTGCCGGTGGGCGGTTGCTCAGGAAGTACAGGATATAGAGGTGCGAAGACTGGTGTTGGATGCAATCCACAGACCGTTGATCGCACTTCGTGGATTTGCGAATCGAATCCCGCGCCGATGCATCGCGCCGGCATCATGGTAGATTCGTCGGATGAATGAGATCGAGGCCGTAGGCGCGGAAGCGGCGCGAGACGATTCGCCGGCCAAGCGCGTGAGCCGTACACCGCCGCCGTGGCTGTTCTCGATGCTGATCGGCCCATCCGCCGTGCTGATGAACGGCGTTGTGCAGGGCGGCATGCTCGCCTACTTCATGACACACCATGGCGTGAGCATCGGCCGGGCTGCGGCAATCATCTCAACTGTCTCGCTGCCGACATCAATTTACTTTCTGTGGAGCCCGATCACGGATTTCGTGGTGGCTCGCCGAACATGGCTGGTGATTGGCGCGATTACGGGCGGCTTGCTGATGGCTGAGGCCTTCCGCCTGCCGGATATGGCATCGCGCGCGGCAGTAGTTGTGATGTTCCTCGCAGCCTGCGCGAGCCAATTGGTGGTGGCAAGCTGCGGCGGGATGATGGGCACGCTGGGCGAAGGAAAACCGCGTGTTCTGGCGGGAAGTTTTTATCAGGCAGGTTCGGCAGGCTTCGGTGCGCTCTCCGCATTTGTGCTGATCAAGCTGGTGGACCACAGTGGGTGGTTTACAGGCCTTGCTCAGGCTATCGGTGGATGGCAGCGGCTGTTGATTGCGACACTGGTGCTCCTGATCGCCGCGCCAGGACTCGTTGCGCTCGGCGTGCCAAGCGCGCGAGAGCCGAGCAAAGAGAGCTTTGGCACCGTGATAGGGCGGCTCGGGCGCGAATTCAAATCGACCTTCTTGCGCTGGGAGGCAATTCCGTACACGCTGCTGCTGACGTTTCCCATGAACAGCAGCGCCGCGGTTGGCCTTCTGCCGGGAATTGCGCAGAGCTATGGAGTCACCGGCGATCAGGTGGCGTGGATGAACGGCCTCGCCGGAGCATTGTTGGTGGCGCTCGGCTCATTGGCTGCGACATTGATCCCAGCGCGCACGCGCGCTTCTGTCGCTTACCTGATGGTAGGGCTGGCGAACGCAGCCACGCTGCTGATTCTGTGGCTCTGTCCGATGCGTCCGGGGTTTTATTTCGCGGGAACGGCGCTGTATCTCTTCACGTCGGGAACAGGCCTGGCAACGTTTACGGCGGTGGTATTGGAGTTTCTGGGCCAGTCCGGGAAGAGCGGCAGCGGGCGCTACTCCATCATCAATTCGATCGGCAACATCCCGGTCCTCTACATGATCCGTCTGGACGGCTGGGGCGGAGACAAGTGGGGACCGCGCGGGCTTTCCGGTACGGAGGCGGTGCTCAGCGTGATTGGCGCGACAGTGTTGCTTACATACTTTTTGTCGCGAGGCCGGGCGAGCAGGCGCGAAGTGGCCTGACAAGTGCGGGGACCGGATCAAATCTGGGGCGCATCAGTGCGACAGAGTGCCGCTATACACATTGGTACCGCAGCTAAGGGTGACATTCAACGAACGCAAGCTGGAATCGACCGGCGAAGCGAACAGGCTGATGCCGGTAGTTGAGGCTTGAATGGTTGTGCCTGTGACCAGGCCCGTCAGCGTGGGCAATGTTGTCCCGCTGGTGCAAGCGGATGAGCCGGTGATCGTGATGGGGAATTGGCCGTCGACATTGGCGGTAGTGCCCTGCACAAAGCCGAATGAGGCGGCGCTGGGGCCTAACGTCCCGGTC
>DATNEM010000153.1:0-11231 GCA_035552995.1 Acidobacteriaceae bacterium
GCTGGGCAAGACAGCGATCGATTTCGTCTCGCCGCAGGTGGACAACAACCTGCAGGGATTGCTGGTGAAGGCTCCGATCCCGAAGTCGAGTGAGCGGTTGCGCAACGGCCAGATTGTGAACGCGCGGGTGACCTGGGGGACGACGCAACAACCCACGGTCCCGGTGCTGGCTGTAACGCGCATCGGCGGCCAGGATTTTGTGTACGTGGTAGCGGCCGGCCCGAAGGGCGGCTATATGGCGCATCTTGCGCCTGTAACGCTGGGCGCGCCTGTGGGCAATTTCTATCCGGTGCTGGGTGGACTGAAGACCGGGGACAAAGTGATTGTCTCGGGGATCCAGATGCTGCAGGAAGGCGCTCCCGTGCAGCCGATGGAAGGCGGTCCGCCGCAGAAGACCGCGAGTTGAGCGCAGTCTCCGATGTTCCAATGCAATTCGCGGAGCCTACGCTCCGCAGCAGCAACTGAAAGGGAATAACGCTTGGTTGAGTTTTTTATTCGCCGACCGATTTTTGCGACCGTGTGCGCACTGCTGATTGTGCTGGCGGGCGCGGTGACGCTGCCGACCCTTCCGATTTCCCTCTATCCGCAACTGGCGCCGCCGCAGGTGGTGGTGAGTTCGAACTACGTCGGCGCCAATTCGGCGGACGTCGAGTCCGCGGTGACGACCATTCTGGAGGAGGCCATCAACGGCGTCGAGGGCATGCGATATATGTCGTCGACCTCCACGAATGACGGAACGTCAACGATTACCATCACGTTCCAGACGGGCTACAACCTCGACATCGCAGCGGTGGACGTGCAGAACCGCGTGGCCTCGGCGCAGGGGCGCCTGCCTGCGGCGGTAAACAACACCGGCATCTCCATCACGAAGGCGAACTCGAATTTCGTGCTGGCCGCCGGATTTATCTCGCCGGACCATTCGTTGTCGCCGGCCTTCATCTCGAACTACCTCGATGTCTATGTGGCTGATGCGCTGAAGCGCGTGCCCGGTGTGGGCAATGTCATCATCTTCGGCGCGCGCAAATATGCCATGCGCATCTGGCTTGACCCGAACAAACTGGCCGCGCGCGGACTGACGCCGCTCGACGTGACCAGCGCTCTTCAGCAGCAAAACGTTGAAGTGCCGGCCGGGCAACTGGGGCTTCCACCGTCGGACGCAAAGCAGAGCTACCAGATGGCGGTGCGCGTCGTGGGGCGACTGAGCGATCCGCGACAGTTCGAGAACATTATTCTGAAATCGAATGCGCCGAACTCGCCGGTGGGATCGATGGCGGCCTCTGCGCCGTCCTCCGGCTCGGGCATCGTCCTGCTGAAGGATGTGGGCCGCGCGGAACTGGGCGCGGAGAACTACAACACCAGCCTCCGCTACGGCGCCGTCGACGTGCCGGAAGGCGATGCCATCGGCGTCGGCGTGCAGCAGCTCTCGAACGCCAATGCGCTGGACGTGGACCGCCAATGCCGGGCCGTACTGGCGCAGCTGGAGAAAAGCTTCCCGCCGGGGATGAAAGACTTCATCGCGGTGGACACCACGGCCGTGGTTGCGGACTCGATCAAAGAAGTTGAGAAGACGCTGACCGAGGCGATCATCATCGTCATCCTGGTGATCTTCCTCTTCCTGCAGGACTGGCGCGCGACCATTATTCCCGCGATCACGATTCCGGTCTCGCTGATCGGCACCTTTGCGTTCATCAAGCTCTTCGGCTTCTCCGTCAATTCACTGACGCTCTTCGGCATCACCCTGGCGACCGGCCTGGTTGTCGACGATGCCATCGTCGTCATTGAGAACGTGCAGCGGCATCTTGAAGGCGTCGGCTCGCTGGAAGGCGGCGACTGCGGGCACGATCCGCACAAGGCCACCAGCGTGGCCATGGCCGAGGTGACGAGCGCTGTGATCGCGACCTCGCTGGTGCTGATCTCGGTGTTTGTGCCGGTCAGCTTCTTCCCGGGCACCACAGGCATTCTTTACAAGCAGTTCTCGCTGACGATCGCCTTCTCGATTGCCATTTCCGCCTTCAACGCGCTGACGCTTTCGCCTGCGTTGGCTGCGGTCTTCCTCCGTCCGGAGACGGAGAAGACCGGCTTCTGGGGGCAGATCTTCAACCCGATCGAGAAGGTCATCCGCTGGATGATCGCCGTGTACGCGAAGGTGGTCACGTGGGTCGTGGGCTGGCGCTGGGCCTTCCTGCTGCTGTTTATCGCCGGCCTATGCGCAACCGTGTTCATGTACAACCATGTGCCGACGGCCTTCGTGCCGCAGGAGGACCAGGGCTACTTCCTCATCATTGTGCAGACGCCGCCGGGCGCGTCGCTGGCCTACACCACGGACTTCGCCGACAAGGGAGCAGCGCTGGTGGCGAAGGACCCTGACGTCTTCGGCACGTTCTCGGTCATGGGCTTCTCGCAGACGGGTGGAAGTTCGCCGAATTCCGGCATCATCTTCGCGCCGCTAAAGCCGGTGGCGGACCGCGCGAAGGAAGGCCCGGGCCACACCGCGCACGACATTGTGGCACGCGTTGTGCCGAAGCTGCTGGGTGTTCCGGGCGGAGTATTGTTTGCGACCGAGCCGCCGGCGATCCAGGGCATCGGTTCGGTGGGCGGTTTCGCGTTTATTTTGGAGGACCAGAGCGGCGGCCGCGTTACAGAAGCCGATCTGGATCGCGTGGCGCACACGATGGTCGCTGCGGCTTACGATCCCAGCAACGGGCTGACCAATCTGAATACGCAGTTCACGGCCAACGACCCGCAGCTCTCGGTCACGATCGACCGGCAGAAGGCGGAGGCGATGGGGGTGCCGCTCTCGCAGATCACCTCGGCGATGGGCACCTACATGGGTTCCAGCTACGTGAACGACTTCAACTTCAACAACCGTTCGTATCGCGTTTACGTGCAGGCGGACTCGAAGTTCCGGCGTACGGCGGCGGACCTGCAGCAGTACTACGTTCGCGCGAACTCCGGGCAGATGGTGCCGCTGGACAATCTGGTGGCGATGAAAGAGACTTCGGGGCCGCAAGTGATCGACCACTACAATCTCTTCCGCTCGGCGGAGGTCGATGGCTCGCCGGCGGAGGGGCTGAGCACAGGCCAAGGCCTGGACAATATGGAGAAGCTCTTCAACAAGGTGAAGATGCCGGGCATGACGTTCGAGTGGACTGGCCTGGGCCTGGAAGAGAAGGAGTCCGAGGGCAAGGCGCTGCTGATCTTCGGGCTAGGTATCCTGGTGGTGTATCTCACCCTCTCGGCGCTGTATGAGAGCTTCTTCCTGCCATTCATCATCCTGCTGGCGGTGCCGATGGCGGTGCTGGGGGCGCTCGGCCTTGTCGCCGCACGCGGACTGGTCGATGACGTCTACGTGCAGATCGGGCTGGTGATGCTGATCGGCCTCTCGGCAAAGAACTCGATCCTGATTGTGGAGTTCGCCGAACAGCAGCTGCATCACGGCAAGTCGATCATCGAGGCCGCGATTGTTGCCGCCGAACTGCGTCTGCGCCCAATCCTGATGACCAGCTTTGCATTCATCCTCGGCGTGCTGCCGCTCTACTTTGCAACTGGCGCAGGAGCGCTGGGCCGGCACTCGGTGGGTACGGCTGTGGTGGGCGGTATGTTGGTATCCACAATCCTAAACCTATTCTTTATTCCTGTGCTGTATGTCATTCTTAAATCATTACTTTCATCTCTCTCGCGCAAGGCGAAAACAGGTCGGCCGGATCCGTGCGAGGAGCCCGCGAGCTAGCCGTTTGGATTGGGCGGAGGGCGGAATTCGACAGCAAGCCACTGCCGAGCGCCATGCCTAACACGTAAGTTGTAGCGTCGTAGCACCAAAGTGCGCAGAGTAGCCCGGTGGTGGGATAGGCTCCGGAACACAAGTCGCCGATATTGGATGTGCCGGAGGTTCCGGCCAAGGCGGCTCACCATGCACACTGCGCTCATCGGAATTCTGTTTGCAGCAGCTGCGTTGTTCCCGTGCTTTTACTCGATGGCAACCTCGGAATAGCAGCCCTCCCCAATAGCAAAGCCCAAAGATGATGGCCCTCCCACCGTGGAGGGCCATATCGTTTTGCGGGGTTGTTAGAACAGCAGTTTCAGCCCGAGCTGGATCTGGCGGGATGTGGCGGCCGAGGTGATCACGCCGGCAGTCGGGCTGAGCGCGACAGCCGCGGTCTGGTTGGCGGATGTGCCTTGCGTTGGGCCGGAGGCGAAGATCGTCTCCGATGGCGTTCCCAGGTTGGTGTGGTTGAGAATGTTGAAGAACTCGGCTCGGAACTGCAGACGGGCGCTTTCGCCGAGCGGTGTGACCTTGGTCAGCGAAGCATCGAGATCGTTATAGCCGGGGCCGGTGAGCAAATCGCGGCTGGCGTTGCCCACTGTGCCATAGGCCGGCGCGGAGAATGCCGCCGGATTGAAGAACTGCGCGACGCGCTGCGCTGTTGTGCCCGATGTGTAGCGCGAGCCGGTGAAGGCTCGATTGATGTCGGGTCGCACGGGATTGCGCGAGTCGCCCGAGCCGGTGGGGTTGTAGCCAAGCTGTGGCGAAAAGGGAAAGCCGGTCTCGAGCGTGGCGATGGTCGAGAGCGTCCAGCCGGAGACCGCGCCGTTCACAATTGGCGACGCGTCGCTGACCCAGAAATGATTGCGGCCGAAAGGCAGGTCGTAGCTGGCGTTCAACTGCGCAATATGCCGGACATCGGTCGCGGCCGGCCCCCAGTCCAGCGCGGGGTTGTTGGGATAGGAGACGAATGCCGGCGTGTTGGCGGAGACGGACGTATTCCACGCCGAGCCGTCGTCGAGGTTCTTCGAGTAGGTGTAGTTGCCACGGAAGGCCAGGCCATGCGTCAGCGTGTGGCGCAGGTCCACCTCAAGGCCATTGTAAGAACTCGAACCCTGCGACACCCATGAGGTGGTGTTGGCCAGTGCGGGATTCGCCTTGGTCGTCGTCGGGTAGTAGATCGTGCCGTTCGGCAGCACGACCGAGGCGGGCTCGTTCAGGTCTTCGGAGAGGATCTGGTGATAACCATGCGAGCCGGCGTAGCCGACGGTGAGGGAGGTGTTCCTCGCCACCTGCCGCTCCACGCGCAGGGTCCACGCGATGACGGAAGGCGTCCTCAGATCGGGCTGAACGGTCGAAGGCGAAACCGAACTGGAGCTGCCGGGGCCGCCCGTCGGATTCGCTACGCTGCTGCTTTTGACGGAGTAGACGGTATTGAACGGAGCGGACTGGTCAAGCCGGTAGTCCAGCGTGTCCAACAGAGCGCGGTGCAGCCCGACGCTGGCGCGGATGACGGTTTTTCCGGTCGAGAATGGATCGTAGGACAAGCCGACGCGCGGCTCAGGAAGCAACTTCGCGCGATTGATGGTGAGGGCCGAAGAGCCGACGCTGGGATTGGTATTCATTACGCCGTTGGTAAAGCCGTAGACGGAGGCGCGACCGTGGGAGGCATTCCAGCCGTCGGTGGACTCGGTACGCAGGCCGGCGCGCAGTTCGAGGTTGGGCCGGAGCTTGATGGTGTCCTCCAAATACGCAGCGATGAACTTGCTGCGCCAGCCGATCTCGGTGGTCTGCGGCGCATAGGTGAAGGTCGCTATGGAGCCCAGCAGGAAGCTGGTCAGCGTGGAGAAGCTGGCCTGGCCGTACTGGTCCTGCGCGAGGTTGTCGTTCGATTCGAGCAACTGGCCCCAGCCGCCCGCTTCGATCTGATTCCTTCCGCGGGTCCAGAAAATGTGATCGTCGAAGGTGAAGAGGTTGCGCGTGGTGCTGTTATTCGAGCCGACGTTCGCGCCGGCGGTAGTGATGGTCGAAGCGCCGTTCGAGGCGGTAGAGCCGGAGATGACAACCGCGCCTGTGGGCCGGCCTGCCAGGAAGGTTGGCGTGAGAGTCTGCACAGCTACTGGTACAGAACCAAGGAAGTAGAAGCTGGCGCGCGAAAGGCCGATGCGCGCGGTGTTCAGCAGTTGCGGAGTGAAGACGCGCTGATGCTGGATGCTGAAGACTTGCTCACGCAGGCTTTCGTCGACCACGGAGAGCGGATTCTGCGAAGGCGTGTGTGCGGCGGAGTCGTCAATGGTGTAGACGGCGAAGAGCAGGTCGTTCGGCGTGAGATTGGCGTCGAAGCGCGCGGTGCCGAAGTGCTCGCGAATGTGCTGCGGTGCGCTGCCGTAAGCGATGCCGATGCCGGTCTGCCCTCCGCTGGCGGTCAGCAGTTCGGGGCCGTTCTGCACCGGCCAGAGGTTCAGTAGGCCGGCGACCGTGGGGCTGAGGTTGATGTGTGCCTGTCCCGGAAGATTTCCCTGGCGAGCATTGTTGTCGGGCACCAGCGTCACATCCGTCACGCCAAGGTTCTGCCGGTAACCTTCGTAGTTGCCGAAGAGGAAGAGCTTGTCTTTTTTGATAGGCCCTCCGAGCGCACCGCCGAAGTCATTGCGCTGGAACTCGGGGATGCGGCCGGGATCGAAATAATTGCGCGCATCGAAGAACGAGTTGCGCAGGAACTCGTACGCGGAGCCATGCAGCTTGTTGGTGCCGGACGCGGTGACGATGGAGACCTGCGCGCCGGTGCGCTTGCCATACGTGGCGGAGTAGGTGTCCGTGATGACGTTGAACTCGCGCACGGCCTCGACGCCGAGAAGCTGGCCGCTGGTGCCACCGGGCGTGACATTGATGAGCGATGCTCCGGTGTATTCGATGCCGTTGAGCAGGTAAAGATTGTCCTGCGGGCGGCGGCCGGACACGGCAAACATGTTGCCGACCGACGAGTTCGACGTGCCGACGGAACCCGATCGCTGTGCGGTGTAGTTCACCGTTGCAGGGTTCAGAGTGACGAGCTGGTCGTAACTGCGGCCGTTGAGGGGCAGCTCCTTCACCTGGCGCTCATCGACCAGGCCGGAGGTCTGCTGCGTGGAGGTGTTGACGACTGGAGGCTCATCGCGAACGATCACACTCTCCGATACGCCTGAGACGGAAAGCGCGAAGGGCAAATCCTGCGACTGGCCGACCGACAGAGGCACGCTCGTGCGCGTCTGCGTCGCGAAGCCTTCGGCGGTGACGCTAACGCTGTAGCTCCCGACCGGAATGGACGGCGCAGAGAAGCGGCCATCAGAACCCGTGACGAGCTTGCGTTCACTTCCGGTTTCATCGTTGTGTACCAGGACCTGTGCATTGGGGATGGCGGCGCCGGTCGCGTCAGCGACGCTTCCTGCGATGGCGCCCCCCACAACCTGCGCGTGCAATGCGGGCGCAAGTAACAGGGCCGCCAGGGCCGCGAGAATGAAAACGGCAAAGATCGCGATGGGCGAAAAGAGAATACGAAAACTGCGGATCACAGTAGTTCCTCCGGAAAACTTCCAGGCGCACGCGGACTCGCGCGGCGCGAAATGGCTGAAGATGTATTTGGTCTGCGGGTCGTGCGAGTGGCGCGTGGCCAGTGTTCTCGCTATTCGCGACAACAACAGGCGCAACGGCAAAGGCGACCGGAATGATCGTCTGAAACGGACAAAGAGATATACGGGGATTCTGAGTCCTGCGGACTCAGAATGACGCGTGCTCTTATGGTGTGGTCCATAGTCATCGCGCAACTCCGTAGTTGTAGCTCCAGAAGACGAGGGCCAGCGTGAGCGCGGCGATGAAGATTTCTCCCAGGATGCCGACGATCAGCGGCCGCCATCCCTGGCCGACCAGGTCGCGCACATTGGTGCGCAAGCCCACGCCGGCGAATGCCGGCAAGAAGGCCCAGTTGGAGAAGCTGGTCAGCGCGGCTGTCTGCGGCCTGGTGAAGCCAAGTTTGATCAGCGGCGCCATATGCGGATGCTGCGCGATCGAGAACCCGCCCAGCGTGGCGAAGACTGAGATTGCAAGAAAGCCGAGGATGAACTTCGGGAACTTCTGCCAGAGGAAGAGTGGCTTGTTGGTGACGCGCTGCGCCTGTCCGCGGGAGGCCCAGTAGACCGCGTAGCCAAGCACCACGAATCCGATGAACGAAGAGCGCGCGGTCTTGGCGAGGACCGTCCAGCGACCGGCATCGGCGCCGTAGAGCGCGCCAGTAACGATCGATTCGGCGGTATTGTCGACGGCGAGGCCGGCCCAAACGCCGTAGCCCTGCTGGCTCATATGCAGCGCGTGGCCGATGGCCGGAAAGGTGAACAACGCGATGGCGCCGAGCGACAGGATGGCGGCAATTGCGGTGGCGGTGTCCTCATCGTCGGAGTCGATGGCGCCGCGCGCGGCCATGATGGCGGTAACGCCGCAGATGGACGATCCGATGGCAAGCAGGCTGGTCAGCTTGGGCGAGAGGCGGAAGATGCGGCCCAGCATCGTCATCACGGAAAGCGAGAGAATAAGTTCGACGGCGACCAGACACAGCGAAAGCCCACCGATGTGCAGGACGTCCTGCAGCAGAAAGCGCGCGCCGACGAGGATGATACCAAGCTTGAGCCAGAGCTCGTATGTGGCGACGCCGGAACGGAACACGCGCGCGACGCCGACAGTATTCGAGATCAGCAGGCCAAGCAGGATGGCCCAGAGGACATATTCAATGCGCGGTATGTGGATGCCGAACCGGGCGTCCAGATACCCGGCGCCGTTCTGGAGAAACTTGCCCAGGACACCGATTCCGAAGAGCAGCGCCACGCCAGGCAGCATCGCAAGAAACGAAGTGGGTGTCAGCCGCTGGTCGGAACCGGGATAGCCGGTTGCATAGTGCGATCCAGAGTCGGCAACAGGCATTGGGATCGTCTGAGTGGACATCGGCTGAGTCATGCTGTGGGAGGGACAGAGAATGGAGACAGCGCAAGCCCCGGATAGGATCTCCGGCCTTGCGCGCGCAATTCTGCGACGATCCTTAGAAGCGGATCTGATGCAGCACGCCGAAGCGAACCAGCGCGGCCAGCACAAGGCCGATAGCGACGGCGACATAGTCCACGCTGGCTGGCAGCCGATGACCGGAGGGCGGTACGGAACGATTGCTGTTGAGAGGTGCCATGATTCTTTTCTGTCCTTCTGGTTCGCTCAATCTTGGGGTGGTCTGGAGCGCAAGGAAAAAGCCCACATATCGCGCCTTGCGCTGGATACGTGGGCTTCCTGAAATCTAAGGCTTATGTTGCTTTTATTCGCCTAACAGGAGGATGCACCGACGCAGCAGCGGCTCATGCCCATACAACAAAGGCAACAGCTACACATGCACTGCGCGATGCGTACAACTCCCATGCTGAAGATGGTATCGGGTCGAACGTGGGAAGTCAAGCCGCCCCTGGCTCCCACTTTTTGGCCACATTGCAAAGAATCTCTATGTTGCTGGCCACCGTCCAAATAAAGACTGCGCCGCCTTGCCACTGGCCGCAAATATCTGCACACAAGACGGTTAAAGAAGGAAACCCACGCAGCGCGGTGGGGGCTGTTGCGTGGGTATTCCGGTAAAGCAACGAAGTGGGTGGACTTCGCTGTGGACGACTCAACCCGAAGGGAGTCCTTCCACGCAGGTTAGATTAGCGGGGAAATCCTATGCCGTCAAGAAGAAAACCGGGAAAGTCTGCTGAAAAATGGGATTTCCGGAACGGGAAGGCTTGGGATCCGGTTTGAGATCTTTCGTCCCAAAATGGGAGATCTCGGCCGAAAAGTCAGAGCCGTTGTTGCTTCCAGGCAACAGGATTTCCACAGAAGTAATCCCGGAGTAGTTTCACAGGTTAACGTTTGTCTCACCTTCGCCTTAGGCTACCTTGGAGGAAAACGCTCGATGGGGCCGTCCTCACCGATCGCTGCGATAGGACAGACCGGCCTCACCTGCCGTAGACTTTCCGGCGGGAGAGCTAAAGATGTTAATAGTGCTTACTTGCAGTTTGGCGCGGCGGCTCGCGGTTTGTGCCTGCGCCGGATTGATAACGGTACCTGCTCTCGCCCAGGGCGATCCGCAGCGCGCCTTTGATCCGTCGATGGCCGCCATCCGCAAACCCGGCGCCACAGTCCGCATCGACTTGATCGGCGATTCCACCCAGACCGACAACGCCGGCTACGGCCGCGGCTTCTGCGCCAACTTCACCGCGCAGGTGGATTGCGTGAACATGGCCCGCGGCGGCGAAAGTACGCACACCTTCCGCGAGGACGGTACCTGGGCGCGCGCCATGGCAACCAAGCCCGACTATATGGTCATCCAGTTCGGCCATAACGACATGGTGGACGCGAAGAATCCCATGCCGCGCCAGACGCCGTTGCCGGACTACATCGCGAACCTGAAGCGCTTTGTTACGGAGGCGCGCGCTGCCGGCATCACGCCGGTGCTGTGCACGCCGCTGACGCGCCGCTACTTCCAGGCCGACGGCAAGATTCATTCGGACCTGACGGAGTACTCGGAGGCGATGAAAGGTGTGGCCCGCGAGATGAAGGTGCCACTGATCGATCTGCAGGCGGAGAGCATCGCCTATCTCGACCAGGTCGGCGAGACGCAGGGAACGAAGCTCGGCATCACCAAGAAAGATGTGGACGGCGCAACCATTCCGGACAAGACACACCTGAACTGGGCGGGCAGTTATGTTTTTGGCCGCATGGTTGCGGTGGGCCTGGGCGCTGCCGTACCGAAACTGAAGCGGTATGTGCTGCCGCAGGCCGCCAAACTGCCGCCTGCGGGCGAGAAGGCAATGCGCATCTTCAATGGCGGGCCGGTGAAGATTGTTCTAGTCGGCGACTCCACTGTTGCCACCGGCGGCGGCTGGGGGCCGGGCTTCTGCGCGGTGATGACGCCCAACGTCACCTGCATCGACCATGCGCTGAACGGACGCACTACCAAGAGCTTTATCGATCAGGGAGCATGGCAGAAGGCGCTCGACCGGCACGGCGACTACTACTTCATCCAGTTCGGCCACAACGATCAGAAGCCCCAGGCGCATCTGCCGGTGCCTGCCTTTGAAAGCTATCTCCAGCGCTATGTTGACGACGTGCGCGCGATCGGCGCGATTCCCGTTCTGGTGACCTCCCTCTCACGCCGGACGTTCCGAGATGGCAAGGTGGTTCAGGACCTCACCGATTATGCGAACGCGACCAAGGAAGTTGGCGCTAAAAATAACATTACGGTCATTGACCTGAATGTAATCTCCACGCGCATGCTGGACGGCATGACGCAGGAGCAGGCGGACCGTTTCGACCGCGGCACCGATCCCGACACGGGCAAGCAGATCGTTCTTCCGCCCGATAACGTAGCCGCGACCGCATCCGGCGTGGACAAGGCTGTAGCAGGTGCAACCGCAACCGGTCC
>DATNEM010000154.1:0-5408 GCA_035552995.1 Acidobacteriaceae bacterium
AGGGCGGCACCTACACTGATGCGCTGGCGCGGATGAAGGAGCTCTACAACTCCGGCACGACCGACGAGTTCATTCCGCCGTTTACTGTAGTCGATGCGGCGGGCGATCCTGTCGGGCCAATCCGCGACAACGATGTGGTCATCAACTTCAACTATCGCGCCGACCGCGCACGGCAGATCACGCGCGTGCTCGCCCGCAATGTCGCGAATAACAAAGGCGGCCTCACCGCCAACGGCGGCCTCGACCTGCCGATGGCGGCGGAACTCGATCTCGATATTCCGCGCGCGCAAACGCCCAAGGATATTCACTACGTCTGCATGACGCAGTACGACAAGAACTTTACGCTCCCGGTAGTGATTCCCCCTGAGTCGATGGACAATCTGCTGGCGCATCTGATGGCGCAGGCCAATCTGCGCAATCTGCGCGTGGCGGAGACGGAGAAGTACGCGCACGTGACGTACTTCTTCAACGGCGGCATCGAGAAGCCGTTCGCCGGCGAGGACCGCGCCCTGGTGCCGTCGCAGAAGGTGGCGACGTACGATCTCGCGCCGGAGATGTCCGCCGCAGGCATCGCGGACGCAGTCGTGAAGGCCATCAACGACACCGCCTTCGACATCGTCATCGTGAACTTCGCCAATGCAGACATGGTCGGCCACTCCGGCAAGCTGGAGCCGACCGTGAAAGCAGTCGAGACGGTCGACCGCGAGCTGGGCCGCATCTATCGCGAGGTCAAGCAGAAGGGCGGCGCAGTGCTGGTCACCGCAGACCACGGCAATGCCGAGCTGATGATTGATCCAGCCACCGGCGGCCCGCACACCGCGCACACCACGAATCCTGTGCCCTTCATTCTCGTCACCGACGCGCGCAATGGAACAGTCAGCCTGCGCAGCGGCGGCAGCTTGCGCGACATCTCCCCAACGATCCTTGGCCTGCTGAACCTCGGCCAACCGAAGGACATGACGGGCGGCGACCTGCGAGTGGTTGCACGCGCTTAGGACGATCAGTTTTCCGATGGCCGCACGACGCTGTCGATGACGAGTGTCTCGACCGGGCCTTTTGCGGATCAAGTTTGAGGCCGAGCTGCTCCTGGACGGCGGTGAAAAGTGACGGGGTCGTGGATTCCGCGCCCGGATCGGGGTCCCACACCAGCGTCCAGTCATATTTGCCGCTGAGACCGGTTTTGTCGATAACGGGATGGCTGAGCTGGTTGCTTAAACGGTTGCAAAGATAGGACATCGGCACATTCGTTCCCACGATCCTCCCATCGTGCGCGACTCGATTGGTAATAACTCCCGGCGTTTCGGACGGGGCCGCCTCGTGCATGGTGTGGCCTTTCTTTGCTGCGACGAGCACGTAAATGCTGGCCTGGCGCGTCTCCCAATGGGCTCTAAGGTGAAAGCGCTCGGCAAGCAACGCTCTCATCAGAGATCTATTCTGATCGATGGTGGTTTCTTCGCCGTTCCCGGTAGTCGCGGCGATGTCATACCCATCACTGTCCAGCCAGCTTGGCCCATTTGCCAGTTGATAATTCTGAATGTCATACCCGTGGCGGATAAGCGTCAGCAGGGAGGCGTTGGTGGCAACGAGCCTTCCGCGGGTCATGTTGACCTCGGTGCCGTTGCTACCGCCGAGGTTGCGGTGGATGGAGACAGCCTCAAACGCTGTCGGAGGTTGCGCTGCACAGACGAGCGCACAGCACACGATGCCTGCACTACTGAGCATCCGTGAAAGTCTTGCGCATCGAGCCTTTGTCATCTTCTTGTGTCTGCCTTTCATCCGCGCATACGCAGTACAAAGAGAGCGGGGATGCGAAACCTGAGCAGGAAGGCTAGAGCAGCGTCACCGCGCCGTCTTTCGCCTTGGAGAAGGCGTGCAGCACATTGCCCTGCGCGTCGATGTGCCGGAAGGCGAGCTTGGTGGGCGTTGCCTCAAGATGCGTGAAGCCGTAAACACGGTCCGCGAACGGTCCGCGCTGGCTCTCGGGAATTTTGATCTCGTAGAGGTCCGCTCCGCCCGCGCCCGAACACACGAACGACGTGGGATGGCCCGCGAACTCCAGATGCTGCAGATCGTGGTCGTGCCCTGCGAGGTAGGCGTGGATACCGTGCGCGCGCAGCCGTGGCTCCCAATCGCGAACGAGAGCTGAAGTGTCGCCGTGCTTGCCATTGGAGAAGATGGGATGGTGGCCCATCGCGATGCGGAAGGGCGCCTTCGTTGGCTTTGCGAACTCAGTGTCCATCCACTTCAGTTGCTCGTTGTACTGCTCCGCGGTAAGCGTAAAGGTGACTGGATCGAGCAGGTGTGCGGGACTCGGTGCGTTGGAATCAAGCGCGATGACGTGCAGCAGCGGGTCCTTTTGGCCAGCGGGGATGAAGTCGAAGGTGTACCAGAGGCCGGGCTGCGTCCAGCGCGACTTGCCGCGCTTCGCATAGTCGAGCTCGGCCTGTACCTTGTTCACTCCGATGGGGATGCGCTGATAGTCATGATTACCCATGATGGAGTAGACCGGGCCGGGGAAGAGCGACGCGGGATACATCTGCTCAAATTGCGTCTGCCAGCGCAGCGAGTCTGCGCCGCCTTCGAGCGCGCCGTACCAGGAGTCGCCCAGCATGAAGAGGGCCTCGGGCTTGAGGGCATTTCGCTTCGTATACGCGGCCATGCCTTCGGCGACCTGACGCTGACCCTCGGGCTTGGTGTATCCCCAGTCCCCGACGATGAGGATGTGCGCAGCCTTCGGATCGATGGCGGGAGCAGTCGCCCGCGCCAGGCCGGAGGTCGCGGCCATCGCGCTGAAGGCGACGGTCTGGCGGAGAAAGGCGCGGCGTGTGAGATTGTTGGGCGTCATTGAGTGTGTTGCGATCGCATGGCGCAGCGGTCTGAGAGAAATGGTTGCATCAATTGATGAATAGGACGCAAAGATCGCCACAGCCGAAACGAACCGCGCTCAAAATTCGCGGCGGCCCTCAAGCGCGCGCAACATGGTCACCTCGTCCGCGTATTCAATGTCCGAGCCGGCGGGCACTCCCGTCGCGATGCGCGTGACCCGCATCTTCGGTGCGATGCGGCGAATCTCGTCCGCGATGTACGCGGCGGTCGCCTCGCCTTCCGTCGTCGGCGAGGTGGCGAGGATCACTTCGCGAATCCCGGCATCTTCGGCGCGTGGGCTCATTTCATCAGAACCAGAAAAACCCGCAGAGCCATTGCTTGGGATCGGTATAAGCCGCGTCAGCAGGTTCGCAATGCGCAGCTGCTCCGGCCCTACCCCGCCGATGGGCGACAGCGTGCCATGCAGCACGTGGTAGGCACCGTTGTAGCTGCGCGTCTTCTCGATGGTCGCGATGTTAGTGGGCTCTTCCACGACGCAGACGATGTGCTGATCGCGCACCGCGCTGGCGCAGTACACGCACGGGTCGACATCGGTGACGTTGTTGCAGACGGAGCAGAGACGAAGCTGCGCGCGAAGCTCGAGAATAGCGGCGGCGAGCGCGCGAGCGTCGGCATCCGGGGAACGCAGTACGTGGAAGGCGAGCCGCTGCGCGGACTTCGTGCCCACGCCGGGCAGCTTGCGCAGCTCGTCGATCAGGCGCGACATCGGCTCGGCGAATCGGGCCATCGCGCGGCTACTCCAGTCCTGGAAGGTTCGGCAGATTCATGCCACCCAACATGCCGCTGACCGAGGACTTCATCGCCTCTTCCGCCCGCCGGCCCGCCTCGTTCACCGCGGCGGCGATCAAATCTTCCAGCAGCTCGATGTCGCCGGTCGATGCGCCCAGCGCGGTCGGTTCAATGGTGATGCGCAGCACTTCCTTCTTGCCGTTCATGCGCACCTTCACCATGCCGCCGCCGGTCTCGGCTTCCACGATGGTCGCGGCGAGCTTCTCCTCCATTTGCGCCTGCATCTCGCGCGCCTGCGTCATCATTTCTTTCATCTTGCCGAGATCGGAGAGGTTCATGGGCAATATCCTTCTGAAAAGACAAATGCGGGGATTCTTCGCCTGCGGCTCAGAATGACAAGCAGTTGTGGCTAATCCTCGCGCAGGTCGATCACGGTCTGCACCTCAGCCGAGAAGAGCTTCTGCGCCGCCTGCACCATGGGATGCTCCATCGCCTTGGCATGGACTGAGCCGGAGCGTACAGGCTTCGGCTTCTTTGTGGCGGCGGCTGCATTTGGCGAGCTATTCGTTCCCGGTAACATGGTGAACTTGGCTATGCCGGCGGCCCGCAGCGCGTTGCGCACAATCTTCTCTGCCTCCGCATTCATCACCATGGGCAGCATGGTCTTCGAAAGCTCCGTCTGGATGGTCGCTGCGCCATCGGCAATGGTCCAGACTGCATCCGCCATGGCATCGGCAGCAGAGCCATGCTTCGCCGCGGCGAGCGCCTCCACCACGGCGCGTTGCGCATCGTCTGATGTTGTCACGATAGCGTTGACCGCCGGAATCTTTTCTGGCGGCGCAGCCGTACGGGTCTGTGGCGCGACCTCTTCCAGCTTCATCGGCGTGTGCACTGCGATCGGCACGTTTTCCGCAGCGGTCCGCACAGCCGGCGTCATCGCCACGACGTTCGATCCGCGAACTTCGGTCATCGGCTGCGCAGGAACCGCAGACACATGGATCGGCGCACTCGCCTCCGGCCCGCGCCGGGAAAAATCCTTCCTGCTGGAGTCCTGTTCAAACGGCGAAAAACTGGGACGCGCCGCCTGCGTCTGCGCTGAAGCTGCGGATTGCGCCGGACGCGCCGCGGAAGCGGATGCTGTTGCGCCGCGTGGGGCAGCGGCACTCGCTGGTGCACGCCCCGATCCTCCTGAAGGCGCGGCCTGACTCAGCGCCTCCTCGATTGGCAGCAGCCGGCGCAGATGCACCAGCTTCAGCAGGCCAAGCTCAAAGTGGAAGCGCTGCTCCTGGCGATAGCCCAGCTCGTCGAATGTCCGCAGCATCACCTGCAGAAAACGTGTGAGTTCCTCTTCACTGAAGAGCGCGGCGGTGCGTGCGGCGCGGCGCTGCTCATCAGGAGAAATCTGCAGCAGCTCATTGCCCACGCCTTCGCCGGCACTCTCCGGCGTCAGGCCTGCAATCTTCGCCACCAGCACATTGCGCAGATAGCGAACACACTGGCGCGCGAGCTGCGCGGGCGAGTTGCCAGCGTCAAGCAACTGGTTCGCGACCGTCATCACTTCCGCGGAGCGGTTCCCGTCCACCGCCTCAAAGATGCGCTCGAAGACCGCATTGGGCACAGTACCCATCAGGTCGCGAATCTGCCCCGCATCAAGCCTCGCCTTGCCATCTTCGACAGGCGCGCTCGCAATGGCCTGGTCCATGATGGACAGGGCGTCGCGCATGGACCCGTCCCCGGCTTCGGCCAGCAGCGAGAGCGCGGCGTCGTCGGCCAGCACTCCCTCTGCGTCCGCG
>DATNEM010000155.1:0-8212 GCA_035552995.1 Acidobacteriaceae bacterium
TGGGCTTTCCAGCCTTCGCCGCATGACACGCATGACTGGGACGCGGTGGAGACGCCGGTGCTGGCAGACATGGAGTTCAAGGGCGAAAAGAAGAAGCTTCTGATGCAGACGTCGCGCAACGGCTACTTCTTCGTGCTGGACCGCACCAACGGCAAGAGCCTGCTGACGACGACGTTTGGGCCGGTGAACTGGTCGCTTGGAGTCGACAAGGACGGCAAGCCCATTCCCAACCCGGCGAAGGAGCCGGCGCCGGACGGGCGCCTGATCGCGCCGGACGAAGGCGGCATGACGAACTATCGCTCGCCGAGCTTCGACCCGAAGCTGGGGTTGTTCCTCGTGAGCGCCTCGCCTAGCTACAGCCTCTACTTCTCCAAGCCTGAAGATGGCGCCTATGGCTGGTCTGGCGCGGACTACAGCCTGTGGAGCGACGGCTTCCTCGACGCAATCGACTATCGCACCGGCAAGATCCGCTGGAGCCATCCTCTGAGCGGCCGCGGCGGAGCCGGCATTCTGACCACCGACTCCGGCCTCACCTTTACCGGCGACGCAATGGGCAACTTCATGGCGCTGGATACCAGCGACGGCAAGACCCTCTGGCATTCCGGCACTGGCGGCAAGATCGATAATCCGCCTATCACCTATGAGCTGGACGGCAAGCAAGTGGTTGTGGTCGGCAGCGATGGGCTGCTGTTTGCCTTCGCACTGCAGGACGGCCCCGCCCACAGCGACAAGACGGCGGCGAAGTAGAGCCTGTAAAGTTGTTGGGGCGCGAAAGCGCCTCTGCCAAGGAGTCGAAATGAATCGAAGGATTTTTCAGCTGGTGCTCACCATGCTCTGCCTGGCGGGCCTGCCTGCATGGGCCGCCGCACCCATCCACGTGATGATTCTGGATGGCGAAAGCGCGGGGTCATACCACAACTGGAAGGCGACGACTCCAGTGCTCAAAAAGGAGCTTGATGAGGTCGGCCTGTTCGATGTGGACGTGGTGACTGCGCCGCCGGCGGACGGAGACTTCAGCACCTTCAAGCCCGACTGGAGCAAGTACAAGGTCATCGTGATGAACTACGATGCCCCTGCAAGCCGGTGGCCCGATGCCCTGAAGGCTTCCTTCGAGGCATATGTGAAGAATGGCGGCGGGCTGGTGGTCGTTCATGCATCGGACAATGCGTTCTACGGATGGGACGCGTACCAGGAGATGATCGGCGTGGGCGGCTGGCGCAATCGCGATCAAAAGGCAGGCCCGCACTGGTTCTACAAGGACGGCAAGCTGGTCTCCGACGACGGCCCGGGCAGAGCGGGACATCATGGCCTGCGCAAGCCGTTCCTGATGACCTCGCGCGATCCGGAGCATCCCATCATGAAAGGGCTTCCCAAGACCTGGATGCACCAGGGCGATGAACTCTATGACCGCCTGCGCGGACCTGGCAAGAATATGACCGTGTTGGCGACCGCATATTCTGACCCGGCGAACCTGAATGGCTCCGGAGTGGATGAACCGCTGCTGATGGTGCTCACCTACGGCAAAGGCCGCATCTTCCACTCCGCCATCGGACATGATGTTCTCGCCCTCAGCTCCGTCGACGATGTCGTGACGCTGCAACGCGGCGTAGAGTGGGCGGCGACCGGCAAAGTCACCCAGAAGGTGCCCGCAACTTTCCCGGATGCGAACACCGTGGCCTACCGCTCCGACCTGGCCTCGATGGATCCGAATGCGAGCAAGGGCCTGAATCCGCTGGACACGCCGTCGCAACCGGCGAGAGGATTTGGCGGGCCGCGTCCAGGATTTGGACCACCTCCTGCCGCCGGCGCGCCCGCAACTGTTCCAGCTCCCGGCGCGGCACCCGCGACGAAATAGAGCCGATTGACTTCCGCCTCGCCAGAGGCGCATCAAGGAAACGATATGAGAGCGATCCAAGGCCCTGGAATCTTTCTTGCGCAGTTCGCAGGAGATGCTGCGCCGTTCAACGACCTGGGCTCCATTGCGAAGTGGGCCGCCGGCCTGGGCTATAAAGGCGTGCAGATCCCCAGCTGGGATGATCGCCTGTTCGATTTGAAGCTCGCGGCCGAGAGCGCCTCCTACTGCGATGATGTTCGCGGCATTCTCGCCGGCAATGGGCTCGAGCTGACTGAACTATCAACGCACCTGCAAGGGCAGCTTATCGCGGTGCATCCGGCTTACGACTCACTGTTTGACAGCTTCGCGCCGGCGGCGGTGCACGGCAATCCCGCGGCACGGCAGGCGTGGGCGACGGAGCAGCTGCAGTTTGCCGCGAAGGCATCAAAGCGGCTTGGCCTGAACGCACATGCGACGTTCTCCGGCGCGCTGGCGTGGCCGTACGTGTATCCGTGGCCGCAGCGCCCCAATGGTCTGGTCGAAACCGCATTCGCAGAACTCGCAAAGCGCTGGAAGCCAATTCTCGATGTCTTCGACGAGAACGGCGTCGATCTCTGCTACGAGATCCATCCCGGCGAGGACCTGCACGACGGCGTCTCCTTCGAAATGTTCCTTGATCTGTTGAAGGGCCATCCGCGCTGCAATCTTCTCTATGATCCGAGCCACTTTGTGCTGCAGCAGCTCGACTATCTCGAATACATCGACCTCTACCACTCGCGGATCAAGATGTTCCACGTGAAAGACGCCGAGTTCAATCCCACCGGTCGTCAGGGAGTATATGGCGGCTTCCAATCGTGGGTGAATCGCGCCGGGCGCTTCCGCTCGCTCGGAGATGGGCAAGTAAACTTCCCGGCGATCTTCTCCAAGCTCACGCAGTATGGGTTCGCTGGCTGGGCCGTGATGGAGTGGGAGTGCTGCATCAAGAGTTCCACGCAGGGCGCTCAGGAAGGCGCTCCCTTCATTGCGAAGCACATCATCCAGGCAGCCGAGCGGTCGTTCGACGATTTTGCCGATGCGCAGGTGGACCGCACGGCAATCAACAAGCTGCTTGGGATTGAGACCAAAGCAACGAAGGGGTAAGCGATGGGAGTTGGGAGCACAGAGAGCGCGAAAGTATCGAGGCGCCTTCGCCTCGGCATGGTCGGCGGTGGGCAGGGCGCCTTCATCGGGGCGGTGCATCGCACAGCGGCGCGGCTGGATGACCGCTATGAACTGGTCGCAGGCGCGCTCTCCTCCGATCCGCAGCGCGCTCTCGACTCGGCCCGCGAACTGCTGATCCCGCGCGCCTACGCAAATTTTTCCGAGATGGCAGCAGAGGAAGCCAAGCGCAGCGACGGTATCGACGCGGTCGCCATCGTGACGCCGAACCACGTGCACCATACCGTTGCGATGGCCTTTCTCAAGGCCGGCATCCACGTCATCTGCGACAAACCCTTGACTACGACGCTCGCGGATGCGGAGGATTTGTCGAAAGCAGTCGCGCAGACCGGCCTGATCTTCGGGCTGACACACACCTACGCCGGCTACCCCATGGTGCGGCAGATGCGCGAGATGGTACTCAGCGGAGAGCTCGGCCCCATCCGCATGATCCAGGTGGAGTATGCGCAGGACTGGCTCTCGACCCCGCTTGAACAGACCGGCATGAAGCAGGCCGATTGGCGCACCGATCCCGTACGCAGCGGGCCGGCCGGATGTCTCGGCGACATCGGCACACACGCCTATCATCTGGCATGCTTCTCCACAGGCCTGAGCTGCGAGCAGGTGGCGGCGGACGTAACGACCTTCGTCCCCGGCCGGCGGCTCGACGACAATGTGCAGGTGATGATGCGCTTTTCCGGCGGCGCAAAGGGCAGCCTATGGGCCTCGCAGATCGCCCCAGGCAACGAAAACCATCTTGTGCTGCGGATATTCGGCGAGAAGGCGGGCCTCACCTGGGAGCAGGAGAATCCCAACCACCTCACCTTCTCGCCACTGGGCCAGCAGCCGCGCACCGTCAGGCGCGGAGGTCCCGGCGTCGGAAGCGCCGCAGGACACGCGACGCGAATCCCCTCCGGACATCCCGAGGGTTACTATGAGGCCTTCGCGCAGCTTTATACCGACATCGCCGAGCAGATCACCGCGCGCATCGAGAAGCGCGATCCCGACCCGCGGGCGATGCTGGTCCCCAGAGTCAGCGACGGTGTTGATGGCATCCGTTTCATCGATGCGGTGCTGCGTTCCTCGCGCAACGGCTCTGCATGGACGAAGATCGCCCACTAGAGAGGCGCACTACCCTTCTCACGCGCAATCGTCTTTAATGAAGGAGAGAGTGATCGGCGGTTTTCACAACGCGCATCCATGCACGCAATCCTTGTCGCGCCGCAATGGCGTCATCGGAATGCTCCTCGCCAGCCTCATCTTCTTTTCGATCACAGGCTGCAAGCGCTCCGTGAGCGCGAAACCCATCGGTCAGACGGTCACCATCACACCGCCGCTCGGCCTGCCGCCGGTGTCGATCCCGGCGGCCAATCCGCCCACCGCGCAGACCATCGCGTTAGGGCGCCTGCTCTTCTATGACAAGCGGCTCTCCAAGGACGACAGCATTTCCTGCGCGTCATGCCACATGCCCACCGAAGGGTTTGCGGACGGAATGAAGGTTTCGCGCGGCGTGGGCGGGATGAGCGGCGTGCGCAATGCGCCGAGCATCATCAACGCCGCTTATCTGCCGCTGCAGTTCTGGGACGGGCGCGCTCCAAGCCTGGAGGAACAGGCGGCGAGCCCGATCGCCAATCCGGTGGAGATGAACCAGCCGCATGAGGTCTCGGTCGGCAAGCTTGCGAAGGACCCGCACTACGCCGCTCTCTTCGACCAGGCCTTCGGTGCGGGAGGCGTAACTTTTGAGCGTATCGAGAACGCCATCGCCAGCTTTGAGCGGACCGCGCTTAGCGGCAACTCCGCCTTCGATCGCTACAAATACGGCGGCGACAAGACCGCGCTCACCGCTTCACAGATTCGCGGCCTCGAGATCTTCCTCGATCCGAAGCGAGGGAACTGCGCGGCCTGCCATCTGGTGAACGACAAGTACGCTCTGTTTACAGATGGCAAGGCGCACAACATCGGCGTTGGAGCGGAGGACGGTTCGGCATTCAGCGATGTG
The DNA here is from genome assembly GCA_035552995.1 of Acidobacteriaceae bacterium. Classification (GTDB taxonomy): domain Bacteria; phylum Acidobacteriota; class Terriglobia; order Terriglobales; family Acidobacteriaceae; genus Edaphobacter. The sequence goes on from DATNEM010000155.1 coordinate 5,031, forward strand.
GGAAGGTTCGAGCAGACGAAAACGGATGCGGATCGCGGCGCGTTTGTGACCCCCATGTTGCGCGATGTCGCTCGCACCGCGCCTTACATGCACGATGGAAGCATCAAGACGCTCAAGGGAGTCGTGGATTTTTATGCCGGAGGAGGCAATTCCAATCCCTATCTCGACAAGCAGATCAAGAAAATCGACCTTTCAGCGCAGGACCGCCAGGACCTGGTCGCATTTCTGGAGTCGCTGAACGGGGACTATCCCGCCAACATTGGCCCACCCAGCCAGAAGGTGAAATAGAAATATGAGACCGATCCGCATCTCGCATTGTTGTCTCTTTGCGCTGGCTGCTGCATTTGCTGCGGGGTGCCACTCCACCGTCAGTACTCCGCCGCAGCAAAGCCAACCCGCGGTGCAGTTCTTCAAAGTGGATCCCGCTACCGCGGGCTCCATCCACGGCGCCATTCACTTTACCGGCAGCAGGCCCGCACCCAGACTGATCGACATGAGCGAGGATCCCGCCTGCGTGGAGGCGCACAAAGGCAAGGCACACGACGAGTCGCTCGTCCTCGGGCCTCACGGGGCGGTTGCCAATGCCTTCGTGTACGTTGAGAAGGGCCTGGAAGGAAAAACCTTTGAGACGCCCAGCATCCCAGTCGTCATCGACCAGCGCGGATGCTGGTTCCGTCCGCGTGTAGTTGGCATCCAGGTCGGCCAGCCGCTCCAGGTCGTCAACTCAGATCCTGTCACGCACAACATCCATCCCATGGCGGCGATGAATCGCGAGTGGAACCACAGCATGGGCCCCGGCGACGATCCCATCACGCGCAAGTTCACCAAGCCTGAGATTATGATTCCGGTGAAGTGCAACATCCATAGCTGGATGCGTGCGTATATCGGCGTGCTGGACCATCCTTACTTCGCTACAACAGGCGAAGATGGCTCATTCACGCTGCCCAATCTTCCGCCGGGCACTTATACAGTCGCCGTCTGGCAGGAGAAGCTCGGCACCTTGCGCCAGCAGATTACTGTCACATCGGGCCAAAATAGCGCAGCAGACTTTACATACAAAGGAAAGTAAATGCCGAATCGCAAACTGCTTTCACTCCTGGCCCTGCTTCCGCTCGCGATCTCGGGCTGCAACAAGACCGCCACTCAACCGGCCGCCCAGCCGGAGGATACGTCGACCGCTCCGCGCATCTACGTAGACAACGAAGTCTCCGGGGATATGACGATCATCGATTCCGGGACTTACAAAGTAATTGCTACAGTCCCGCTCGGTAAACGGCCGCGTGGCATCCATGCCAGCCCGGACCACAAGACCATCTATATCGCCCTTAGCGGATCGCCCATCGGTGGTCCCGGCGTGGACGAGAGCACGCTGCCGCCTGCCGACCACAAGTACGACGGCATCGGCATCTTCGATGTCGCGCAGAACAAGCTGGTCAAGGTCATCCCGGCCGGCAATGACCCGGAAAATTTCGATGTGAGCAAAGACGGCAAGCAGATCTACGTCTCGAACGAGGACGATTCCGCCGTCAGCATCATCGATGTGGATGCGGGCAAGGTGATCGCCAGCCTGAAGATGGGCGCCCAGCCTGAGGGCGTGCAGGTGACCCCCAATGGCAAACAGGTCTATGTGACGTCGGAGGAAGACGGCAGCATTTCCGTCCTGGACCCCGCAGCTCAAAAAATCGTGGCGACATTCAAAGTCGGGCACCGCCCACGCAACGTTGCCTTCATGCCGGATGGACGGCATGCCTATGTGAATGCCGAGAATGACGGCACCGTCACGCTGCTGGACACGGTGAAGCACAAGGTCGTCCAGACCATCAGCATCGGCAAGGCGGGGATCATCAAGCCGATGGACGTGATCCTCTCTCCCGACGCCGGCCGGCTCTTTATCAGCACGGGACGCGGGCATACCATCGTCACTCTCGACACGAAGACCAACAAAGTTGTCGGCTCGGTCGAAGTGGGAGGCCGTCCGTGGGGCATTGCGCTGTCGGCAGATGGGAATACGCTGTACTCCGCGAATGGGCCGGAGAATGACATCGCCGTTGTAGACCTCGCGACCAACAAGGTGGTGAAGAAGGTGCCGTGCGGATCGGGGCCGTGGGGGGTGCTCGTGCTGCCGCGCTGATTCGCCAAGGCGCCCACGTGGACGAACCGGTGGCTCTCGGCTCCCATAAGGATGGAGATCGGACTGCAAGATTGAGTTCCCTGTCAGCAGGGAAATGCACCGTCAATGATAGTGGACTGCTTAAGCAGGCTTGGCCATGTGTGTGCTCAGCACATCCACCAGACCTTGATTGGGAATGCACTGCTTCGCCCAAAAAGACGAAAGAATGTGGTCCAGCTCTGTCTCCGATAGCCCATTGAACAATCCGGCATACATCGGCTGCATCAGCGTTCCGGTGTAGAAGCATAACAATGCCTGGCTCATGCTCTTGGCGTTGAGAACTGGATCGATCTGCGGATCGTTCACCACCTGCCGGATCTGTTCCGCCAATTGCGCAGTGGAAGTCTTGATCGGTGTTGGCGGCAGCCATCGCATCCAGTCGTCGGTGCCGAGGGCCCTTTTCTTGCCGAGAAACTCCTTGATCCGCTCCATGTAGGGCGACTCGGGATTGAGCGTCAGCATACCCATCACGCCAATGTCCTTATAGTTCCACGTCGTCCAATGCGCGCCGTTGCGCTCAAAGATACTCAACTGATCATCCAATGCGCGGAGCCGATCGCCAGCCTCGTCGGCCGGCCCATTGAAGACCGATCCAAATTCTCCGACCCACAGCGGAACATTGTTCTGCTGCGTGAATTTTGTGCCTTCCGCATCGCGGAAGACCTGCTCCTGCTTTGTCAGGTCCCACTGCTCCGAGCCGCTGCCCAGCGCAGTCCGAGGATGGATCAGGCCGGGGTACTGGCCGGGCCCGAATCCAGATGCAGTGTAGTTATGCGAACTGTAGGCGAGGTTGTCGTCGAAGGGCTTTTCCAGCCCGAAGAACCGGGATGCGTAGCTGTCGCCCTCCAGGAAGATGATGTGCCTGGAATCGATTTTGCGGATCTCTGAAACCACACGCCGGTAGAGCGTGTTCATTACGTTCCAGTTGGGTTTGTAATTTGGAGGAACATTCCAGGAGTAATCGCCGACCTCGTTGTTGGTGCAGGGTTCGTTCAGCACGTCGTAGCCGGCA
>DATNEM010000156.1:0-5241 GCA_035552995.1 Acidobacteriaceae bacterium
AAACAAGCGCCGTCCGCAGTGCCGTAATTGCCTCATCCGGCTTCTTCGCGTCCAGCGCCGCGCGCCCTCGCGCCGACCACCGCTCTGCCAGCTCCATCCGATGCGTGCTGAAACTGCGAAACAGAAAAAACGTTACGCCGAACAGCGCGGCCGTCACCAGCAGCAACACTGCAATATACAGCGAATCGCGCAGGATCAACCTGCGCCGTTCCACCGGCCCCTCATCAGCAGTAATCAGCATGGCGCGCAACTTGGCGCGCAACAGTAGCCGGCGCCCTCTCTAGTCTATCCGCCACAACGCCCCGATTCCGACACACGGCGTTCGTCCCACACACCGGCCCGGGTTGCCCGCGCCGGCCTGTCCCCACCGTTACTCAATAGCGACGTAACTGGGTCGGTTCGTCAAAGCCCCGTTTGGCGTGCGTTTTTGCAACACTTGTCCCGAGGGAATTCTCGATGAAATTGCATCTTATGGGCTCGTTGCGCACGCTTCTGTTCGTCACCGGAGTTGTGGCCATACCGTCTTTTGCGTTTGCTCAGGCCTCACCCGCAGGCAGCGCTCCGCCCACGCCCTCCAAGCTCGATGTCTTCGGCAGCTACTCCTATCTGAAGCCCTTTTCCAGCGACCTTTATGGCCAGGAGTATGACGCGCTTCCCATGGGTGCTATCGGTGGCGTTACTGCGTACTTCAAACCGAACTGGGGCATCGACGCCGAGTATGCCAAGCAGTTCAACAGTCCCGACTACTGCTTCTCCACCCTGCAGGGTGGCCTCAAATATCGCCGCCAGATGGGCCGTGTCGTTCCGTTCCTGCAGGCGCTCGGCGGTGGGGCACAGATCGGGCCGTCGTACCAGCACAGCGGCAGTTCCAACCAATGCGTGTGGGGCTTTGGAGCCAATGGCGGCGGCGGCATCGACTACATCCTTCCCGCATTCCATAACCGCCTCGCCCTGCGTATTCCCGAAGTGGACTTCCAGTACGCGCGCGCCAACTTCGGCCAGCGGATTCCTCCTGGCAGCTTTACCGGCGGCGAAGGTGAAATCTACTCCATGCGCCTCAGCGCCGGATTCGTCATTCGCCTCGGCGAGTCGGCACCGTCCGAGCCCGCCTCCTACGCCTGCGAGGTCTCGCCCGTCTCCGTCTATCCCGGCGACCCCGTCACCGTCACTGGCAAGACCCTGAACCTCGAAGAGAACAAGCACCTGCTGCCCACCTACACGTGGACCACTACGGGCGGCAAAATAGGTTCGCAGACCAACTCGCCGAACAATACTGTCGCGACCGCCGGCCTCGCGCCGGGTGATTACACCGTCGGCGGCGTGGTTAGCGAAGGCGCCGCGCCCAACCGCCACGCTACCTGCTCGGCAAGCTTCCGCGTGATGGCGTATGAGCCGCCTACCGTCGCCTGCTCCGCGAACCCTGCCAGCATCGCGCCCGGCGGCTATGCCACCATCAGTGCCGAAGGCCGCAGCCCGCAGAACCGCCCGCTCACCTACTCCTTTAGCACCAACGCCGGCCAGGTCACCGCCAACGGTACGCACGCCACGCTGGCCACCGCCGATGTTCCTCCCGGCAACGTCACGGTCACCTGCAACGCCGTCGACGATCAGGGCCATCAGGCCAGCGCCAACACCACCGTCAGCATCGTCGCGCCGCCGCCGCCGCCAGCGCCGCCCGCGCCGCAGGCGCAGAAGCTCTGCAGCATCTCTTTCGAGCGCGACAAGAAGCGCCCTGTCCGTGTCGACAACGAAGCCAAGGGCTGCCTCGACGACATCGCACTAGCCCTCGGCCGCGATCCCACATCGCTGCTCGTCGTCGTCGGCAAACACGGCTCCGATGAGAAGCCCGATGCCGCCGCCGAGCGCACACTCAACATAAAGCAGTACCTTGTCACTGAGAAGGGCATCGACGCCAGCCGCATCGAAGTCCGCACCGGCGAGACCAAGGACCGCACCGCAGACACGGTGCTCGTTCCGCAGGGCGCAAGCTGGGACACCGAAGGCACCGAGAGCTTCGACCCCGCGCGCATCCAGCGCCACGGTGAGGCCTACTCTCCAGAGCTGAAGCAGAAGAAGTAAAGAGATGCGAAGGGGGAGAAATAAAAAATGCTGTTCAGGGCTGTCTGCCGGGGAATGCAGTGGTAGGGCTTGCGGTGCTCTTCTCTTCGCGCTCTCACTCTTAGAGATTCCTCGCGACGCAGGTTCGCAGCGAGCCGCCGCCGGGAACGCTGGCGATGATGACTGTTACGGACACAACGGGCGCCTATCAGCAGGCGATTGCACTGTGCAGCAGTAAGAGCCGCTAGCGCTGGCGGTCATGGTTTAGAACTGCCTCCTTCGAGTACGGCAAGATGGAGGGTGGCGAGGCGGGCGGGGTCGGCGATGATCTCGGCGGTGACGATGCGTGTGTCGGAGTCGCCGAAGGTGAAGGTGAGAACTCGGTTGAGTTGGCCGTGAGGAGCGAAGATGAGGCCTGGCGCGCCGTTGATGAGCGCCACATGGAGTGCGGGATTGCGGGCCAGTTGCGAATAGGCGATGGCGCCGCGGGCCCAAGTCTCCGCTCCGACGAGGGTGGTGGGGGCACCGGGGCGTGCGGCGCGCGGGTCAAGCGTGACGACGACGTCCGGAGCAAGGACGGCCACGAGGCCGTTGAAGTCGCCGGCGCGAAGTGCGGTGAGGAAAGCGCGGACGGTTTCGCTCTGTTGAGTGAGATTGCGAGCTGGGACACCGGAATCTGACGCGCCCTGGCCACCACCGTGGACGCGGCGGCGTGCGCGGCTGGCGAGCTGGCGCGCGGCGGCGGGAGTGCGGTCGACGATGGGCGCGATCTCGTCGAAAGGCATGGCGAAGACATCGTGCAGGACGAAGGCGAGCCGCTCGGCGGGCTCAAGGCGATCGAGGACGATGAGGAGCGCGAGACCGACGGAGTCTGCCATGAGGGCTTCCTGCTCGGGGTCGGGCGCGGTGGTGTGTGCGATCCTTTCGGGCGCGGGTTCGGCGTCGATCGAGTCTTCGCGGCGAGAGACGCGGGAGCGCAGCATGTCGAGCGAGACGCGAGCGACGACGGTGGTGAGCCAGCCGGAGAGGTTGTCGATGGCGGAGGCGTCGGAGCGGGAGAGGCGCAGCCAGGACTCCTGCACGGCGTCGTCGGCTTCGGCGAGCGAGCCGAGCATGCGGTAGGCGACGGCGCGGAGATGCGAGCGGTTCTCTTCGAAGCGAGCGGCGAGGAAATCGGCGTTGGTCATCCTGTCACATTCTCGCGCAGTGGCGCGTCATGGTGATGACGAAGCGAATGGATGCTTTGTGACACGAACGCGAATTGCGACAAGGAGAATGCGATGGAAGCGAGGATCAAGAACCCTGGGATGTTGATTCCGGATGCGATGCAGAGCCTGCAGACGCTGGCTCAGGTGGCTGGGAAGAGCGGTGTAGACCCGAAGGTACTGGGGCTGGTGCATCTGCGGGCGAGCCAGATCAACGGATGCAGCGTGTGCGTGGACCTCTCGTACCGGATGAAGCACGGCGAGACAGACGAGCGGCTGCTGATGGTGTCGGCGTGGCGCGACACGGCGATTTTTACCGATGCGGAGCGCGCAGCGCTGGCGCTGGCCGAGGCAGTGACGCGGCTGAGCGATCGCGAGGACCCGGTGCCGGATGCGGTGTGGAACGACGCGGCGCGGCACTACAGCGAGAAGGAGCTGGCGGCGATTCTGCTGCACATTGCAGTGACGAACGTGTGGAACCGCTTTAACGTGGCGACGCGGCAGGTGGCGGGTGAGTGGGCGAAGTCGGCGGGAGCGAAGGAGTGGATGGAGAAGAAAACTGCGTGAGTTGTCAGTTGTTAGTTCTCAGTTGTCAGTTCCAGACTTGTGACGACGTGAACGTCTGTGGCACCATCCCACCCAAGCAGAGCTTGGGTGGGGCACCCGCATTTTTCAGCGCATAGAGTTTTTGATTTGCTGGACGACGGAGAGGACGGCGTCGACGGGGGTATGGGGGACGATGCCGTGGCCGAGGTTAAAGATGTGACCGGGGCGGCCGTTCGCGGCGGCGAGGATTTCTTCAACGCGGGCGTGCAGGACTGTTTCGGGGGCGAAGAGGGTGATGGGGTCGAGGTTGCCCTGGACGGCGACCGAGTAGTCGAGCGAACGCCAGGCTTGGTCGAGCGGCGTGCGCCAGTCGAGGCCAAGAACATCCGCGCCGGTCTTGCGCATGAGCGGAAGCAGCGTGGCGGTGTCGACGCCGAAGTAGATAACGGGGACACCGAGGGCCTGGATGCGGCGGATGAGGTCAGTGGTGGGGGCGAGTACGTAGTCGCGGTAGTCGGAGGGTGAGAGTGCGCCGGCCCAGGAGTCGAAGACCTGAATGACGTCGGCGCCGGCTTCGACCTGCTGGGCGGCGAAGTCGGCGAGGACGGTGACGAGCTTCTCCATGAGGAGAGGCCAGGTTTGGCTTTCCGGGTGAGAAACGTTTGAGCGGCTGTGGTCGTTCAAACGAACCGCGGGTCCTTCGACTTCGCGATCCCGCTCCGCGGTCTCGCTCCGCTCCGGATGACAGTCCTGTGTGATTGGAGCAGAGGCGTACATGAGCTTTTTGGTCTCGATGTAGTTGCGGGAGCTGCCGCCTTCGATCATGTAACTGGCGAGGGTGAAGGGCGCGCCGCAGAAGCCGATGATGCCGAGGGCGTCCTGATTGAGAGGCATGCCCTCAGGGGCTAAAGCCCCGCCAGTTTTATTGAGATCGAAGGGCACAGCTGAAGCCGTGCCCTTAAGAAAACCCTTTTGCGCGAAATGTTTGGCGACGAGTTCTAGGGCGCGAGCGACGTAGGAGAGCTCTTCGGTGCGGTCGGTGCGCAGGGTGCGGACCTGATCGAGGGTACGAATGGGGGAGTGGACGCGCGGGCCTTCGTCGGCGACGAACTCGAAGGCGAGACCCATGGGCGTGAGTGGGAGAAGGAGGTCGGCGAAGATGATGGCGGCGTCGACGCCGAGAAATTCGGCGGCGGTAATGGTGACTTCGGCGGCGAGCGAGGGCGTGCGGCAGATTTCGAGGAGAGAGTGGTTGGCGCGGACAGCGCGGTATTCCGGCATGTAGCGACCGGCCTGGCGGAGGAACCAGACGGGAGTGCGGTCGACGGGCTGGCGGAGGCAGGCGCGAATGAAGCGGCTGCCTTTGGCCCAGGCAGCCGCGTCAGGTTGGTTTACCGCGTGTCGGTCCGCGGTCTGCGCCGATGTGGTCGCC
>DATNEM010000157.1:0-9108 GCA_035552995.1 Acidobacteriaceae bacterium
GGATGTAAGTACATCAAAAGGAAGGACATATTCGGGAATTCCAATAGACTTTCGTGTTACCCGCTCCCACCTATAGGGGATTTTGATTCTCATCGGCAAACCCTACTCTCACTTCATCCCAGGGAACTCTCTACCCGGAGCGCCGTGGATAAACCCGAACTAGGAGAAAAGAAAAATGAAGAACATGAAGCAGTTGTTCACGAACCTGATGGTTGAAGAGTCCGGTCAGGACCTGATCGAGTACGCACTGGTTGCGGCTCTGGTTGGTCTGGGCGCGGTAGCCGCGATGAAGGGCCTCTCGAACTCGATCGGCAACACCTTCAACGGCGTCGGCAACTCTCTCACCAACGCAGTTGCGTAATTGATTTCAGGGTCCTATGCGAGTGCGAGACGTCGGGACTCGCATACGGCTCCCACAGCCTTTTGCGCGCGCGTTACAGGAAGAGCAGAACGCGCCCTTAACCGTCAGGCCTGGCCTGGACTGACCTGCCAAGAAATTCTGCACGAAGGAGAACGAAATATGAAGCAGCTTCTGAAGAACCTGATGACAGAAGAGTCCGGTCAGGACCTGATCGAGTACGCGCTGGTCGCGGCCCTCGTGGGTCTCGGCGCTGTGGCTTCCATGAACAGCCTCGCGAACTCAATCGGCAACACCTTCAACGGCGTCGGCAATGCGCTGACCAACGCTGTTGCGTAAATCCCGGGCGGGGTCCGCATGCATATGCTGCGTGCGGACCCTGCACCGTGTTTCAACAAGTTCATTACTGACAAAGCAGTAAGGCTCGGGAACGATCAATGACATTCATGCAACCACAATTGACGTATCCTGCGGCGGCTGCGGCCTGTGCGCTGATGGGCTCGGTGACGGACGTCAAGAGCCGGCGCATCCCGAACCTGATCACGGCCCCGGCATTTCTCTTTGGACTTTTGCTCCATCTCTTTCTGGGCGGCTGGAAACAGATGCTCACTTCGCTCGCAGCGGGCCTCATCTGCGGGGCTATCTTCCTGGTGTTTTACATCGCGGGCGGCATGGGCGCCGGAGACGTCAAGCTCATCACCGCGGTAGGTGCGATCGCTGGCCTTTCGCACATCGCTTACATCCTGGTGTTGACTGCAATTACCGGCGGCGTAATGGCCATCGTACTGGCCCTGGCGCGCGGCAGACTCAAGCAGACGCTCATGAACGTCGGCGAGATCGCATCGCACCACAAACAGGCTGGCCTGCAACCGCATCCCGACCTCAACCTCAAGAACGTCCAGACACTGCGCTTGCCATATGCACTGGCGATCGCAGGCGGCAGCGTTTTGACGCTGTACTTTCAGTTTCAGTAGAGGTGCCCTGTGTTGAATCGTCGGCTCACCTCAGCCTTTATCATCGCGTTGGCTGTCGCAGGCGTGTTTACGTATTGGCTCAGCCAGAGATTCCAGAAAGCGCACACCGCTGCGCCTACACCCAAAAGCCAGTACGTGGCCGCTGCCGCTGCCCTCGATGCAGGCCAGACCATCAAGGCGGAGAATCTCCGGCTTGTGGATTGGCCCGCAACCATGCCGCTCACTGGAGCATTCACGGATCCTAAGGCCCTGGTTGGGCGCGTAGTGCTGTATCCGTTGCCCCCAAATGAGCCGATCCTCGATCGCCAGCTTGCCGCGCCCGGCGCAACCAGCGGCCTCACCGTCAAGATTCCCAATGGCATGCGCGCCATCTCCCTGCACACAGATGATGTGACCGGCGTCGCAGGCTTTCTGCTGCCCGGAACTCACGTTGACGTTCTGGTGACCATCCATCCGCCTGGGGGCGCCGACCCGGTGACAAACACCGTTCTGCAGAATGTTCAGGTGCTCACCAGCGGCCAGAAGATCGAGCCCGATCCCGAGGGCAAACCCGCAAGCGTGACCGTTGTTACATTGCTGGTTGCGCCCGATCAGGCAGAGAAAGTCGATCTCGCCAGCACGCAGGGCATCATCCACTTTGTGCTGCGTAACGGTATCGACGACAAACAATTCGATGGGCCGCCCGCGCTGTTCGCCGAGCTTTCCGGTTTGAAGACTGCCGCCGGCAAACCGGTCGATTCAAGGCCTGTAGAACATCCCGCACCGAAGCCCTATGTGGTTGAGACGTTCATGGGCGGGTCGGTGAAGACGGACAACTTCCAGTGAAAACGACATCGATCCAACTCGCGAACAATCCGGTGGGCCGCCGGCAGGGCCGGACGGCATTCGCCGTCGCGGCGGCTTTTGCATTCACCCCGTTCTGCGGTGCGCAGGCCATCATGGAAGGCGCGCAGTTGAGCAAGCAGGCGAAGCCTCCCATTGCCGCGCCTTCTGTCGTGCCGCCGGCAGCTGGTGCGCCCGCAACGAGTGCGCCCGCAATCGAGACCGCGCCCCTCCACGCACCCTCTGCTGCTGCGGGGCCAATACAGGCTTCGGTGTCGAGCGGCATGGGGATGTCGGGGGCATTTTCCGCCATCAGCCACATTCCCAGCGAAAACAGCGTGATGCATTTAACGGTGGGCCACCAGATTTTTATTGACACCAAAAGCCGCCTCCGCAAAATCATCATCGCGGACCCTACGGTGCTCACCTCCAATACGCTGACGGCCAATCAGATTGTTGTGACGGCGGTTGGACCAGGGCTTAGCTCGCTGACGCTGCTGGATGAGATCGGTCGCTCGCAGTCCTACATGATCTCGTCCGACCTCGACATGGATGGCCTGCGTGCGACCATGGCATCCGCTCTGGAAGGACGCCACATCAAGATTGAGGGAAGCGGCGGACGGGTGGTGTTGACCGGCAATGTTGCCACCCAGGCAGACGCGGATGCAGCAGTGAAGCTCGCCGGCATGTATGCCAAAGAAGTCGTGAATGCAATGGTGATCTCGGCGAACCATCCCAAGCAGGTTCGCCTGCAGGTGCGCATTCTCGAGGTCGATCGCGACAAAGCGCAGCAATATGGCATCAACCTCTTCAATCCCGGCGGAAACACAAGCTATTTTGCGTCCGCAACCACGTCGCAATACCCCACCACCGCGACAGCAAGCAACAGCGCTCTGGGCAGCGGCAAGGGCATTGCGGTCGCCGTCAGCAATCCGCTTAATTTTTTCTATTACAGCCTGAAGGCAAATATCGGCACCACCATCCAGGACCTGGAAACGAAGCAGGTCCTGCAAATCCTCGCTGAACCCACGATCACAACCATCAGCGGCGAAAAAGGCGACTTCCTCGCCGGCGGCGAGTTTCCGGTTCCCATCGTTCAGCCGGGAGGCAATGGCGGAGCGCCTGTAATCACGGTTCAATGGCGCCCCTTCGGCGTGAAACTCGAATTCACTCCGACCGTGAATGACGATGGCACCATCCGCCTGAATGTGACGCCCGAGGTGAGCGCGCTGGACTACACCAACGCGGTCACGATAAGCGGATTCACAATCCCAGCTCTTTCGACGCGCAGAGCTACGACCCAGGTCGAGTTGCGCAGCGACCAGAGCTTCGCCATCTCCGGCCTGCTGGATCAGCGGACCCGCGACATGATGGACAAGAATCCCGGAATCGCAAGCATTCCGATCCTGGGCAATCTCTTCAAGTCGAAGAATGTAGACCACTCCTCGACCGAGCTGATCGTCATCGTCACTCCGAGTGTGGTTGACCCATTGACCGACACCGCACAGCCTGTGCAGCCGAACATGCCGATTCCGACACTGGATCGTCCTAAATTCGACGATTCACTCGGTCGGGACCGCAACCCGCGGCCTGCACCGCCATCGCTCGATCCCAACCGTCCGCCATACGGCGATGCCGTACCCGCTCCGCTGCCGGTGGACCCGAACTCGCCCGACGGAAGAATCGTAGGCGACGCGGCGCCCGCGACCCAGACTGCTCCGGCATCGGCGCCGACGGCTCCCTCAACAACGGAGAACTCGACTCCCGCGTTGGAAGGGCAGCCCGCACAGCCTGCACCGTCGCCTGCTGTCGCGCCGCCGGCAACCAGCTCTGCGCCAGCGACCGCGCCGGCCCAGAGTCAGGCAAAGCCGGTATCGCCATCGGCTCCAACGACTCCTCCGGCAGCTCCTGCATCGGGAAGTGAACAAATCTCTCCGCGCCCCGCTGTCGCGTCGCTGAAGTCTTTGCAGTCGGCGTCACCCGCTCCGCAAACGCCGCAAGTTGCGAGCACGACCACGGTGGAGATCATGGCGCTGTCGCATGAGTCGGACGCGGATGCGACTTTGAGCGCGCTGCGCCGGCATGGTTACAACCCCGCGGTGATTCACAGCACGCAGGACTCGCTGCTGCACCTCGACCTTGGACCATTCCCGACCCGGACCCAGGCAGAGGCCATGCGTCAGCAACTCATCCGGGACGGATACGATGCGACGTTGAAGTAACAGCAACACGAAGCGACATTTTGCAGCGAGGGATTTTGAAGTGGCCGAAGAACAATACAACGCGGGAACTCCCAACGTCGCCCTGATCAGTGTGGGTCTGGAGCCGGAACTTGCCGAAGAGGTGGCCTACGGCGCCGGGGCAATGCCCTGGAATGTCTATCGGGCCGATCTGGAGGCGTATGTCTCGCCGACCAAGCGTCCGCCGCTGCCGCAGTCGGTAAAGCTGGCGCACCACTGCATTGCCGTGATCGACTTCGACCACGACATCGATCAGGCGATCGAGACCATCGCCTACATCCAGGAGCTATTTTCGGGCAAGGCCGCACTGATTGCGCGCTCCACCAGCCGCGACCACGACGTCCTGTTGCGCGCGATGCGTGCCGGTTGCAATGACTTTATCGGCGGCGCCTTCGACGCGGCTGCATTCGACGAAACGCTGAAGCGGATCGCCCAGCAATGGACGATGCGCGCGACCAGCAATGCGGCTCGCGGCTCCGTCATCACCTTCCTCGGCGCTAAGGGCGGTGTCGGCACCACCACGCTCGCCGTGCATTTCGCCTACTACCTCGTGCAGTGCCACAAGAAGAAGGTGCTGCTGATCGACAATCATCCGCAGCTCGGACATGTATGCGTCTATCTCGGGATCGACGGAACCAGCTATTACTTCCATGAGCTCGTCCGCAACCTGAACCGTCTCGACAGCGAGCTGCTGCGCGGCTACATCGCCAGCCATCCCAGCGGTCTGGACGTGCTGTCCTCGCCCGACGTGGTTGGCGCAAGAAAGATCGTTGAGCCGGAGGGCATGGCCCAGACCCTGGACTTCCTGCGCGGCGAGTATGACTACGTGCTCGTCGATTGCGCCTGCACACTGGACGATACCAACCTCGCCGTGATCGATGCCTCGAACCATGTGTTTCTTATCGCCACGCCGGAGATCGGCGCGATTCGCGATCTTTCGCGGATGGTCGATAACCTCACGCAGAACGACCAGAACAGTGAGCGCATCAAGGCAGTGATTAACCGCTTCACGTCGCAGCACGGCGTAGCGATTGAGCAGATTGAGAAGGCCATTCGCCTTCCGGCCAATGTTCGTCTGCCCAACAGTTATGCGGAAGTGGTCCGTGCAGGAATTCTCGGCCAGCCGATCGACGTCAAGCAGAAGGGCGACTTCCCGGCCCAGATTCTGAAGTGGGTAACGAGCGTTGCTGGTCCTGCTGCAGGCATGGAGCCCGCAGCCGCGAAGAAATCAGGCTTTTCCTTGTGGAAGTAACCGGACCGGCCTGGCCGCCGGAACGAAAAGAAATTAGCAGGTGACTTGAATCATGTCGGATCTTCATTCATCGTCGAGTAACGGACGGCCGCCCGAGCGGCCAGGTCGCATGCCGCAGAAGCCTGTGGGCGACGGCGTGCAGCAGCGCATCAAAACCTCCGTCCACAAAGAGCTAATCCAGCGCGTCGATCTCGACAAACTGGGCGAGCTGCAGGAGACGCCTGGCGCGCAGGCACAACTCTTCTCGGTCATCCAGACCATCATCAATGAGCAGGGTGTGCCGCTCAGCGCGAACGAGCGCGACAAGCTGGCGCAGGAAGTCGTCGATGAGGTCTTTGGCTTCGGTCCGCTCGAGCCGCTGCTGAAGGACGACACCATCAGCGACATCCTGGTGAACACGGCGACCCACATCTACGTGGAACGGCGCGGCATGCTCGAGAGGACCACGCTGACCTTCCAGGACAACCGCCACCTGTTGCACATCATCGACAAGATCGTCTCGGGCGTCGGCCGCCGCGTGGACGAGTCCTCGCCGATGGTTGACGCGCGCCTGCCGGACGGCTCGCGCGTGAACGCAATCATCCCGCCGCTGGCGGTCGACGGCCCCATTCTCTCCATCCGCCGCTTCGGCTCCAATCCGCTGGGCGCCGAAGATCTTCTGCGCAACATGGCGTTGACCCAGCCGATGCTGGACTTCCTGAAAGGCTGCGTGAAGGCCCGCCTCAACATCGTCATCTCCGGCGGTACCGGTTCCGGTAAGACGACGCTGCTCAACACGCTTTCGAGCTTCATCTCCGAGCGCGAGCGCATCGTCACCATTGAAGACTCGGCCGAATTGCAGCTTCGCCAGGAACACGTCGTTCGCCTGGAAACCCGCCCGCCGAACGTGGAAGGCCGCGGCGCCATCCGCCAGCGCGAGCTGGTCATCAACGCGCTGCGTATGCGGCCCGATCGCGTGGTGCTGGGCGAGGTCCGCGGCGAAGAGACGCTGGACATGCTGCAGGCCATGAACACCGGCCACGACGGCTCGCTCACCACCATCCACTCCAACACGCCGCGCGACGCCGTCGCCCGCCTGGAGACCATGGCGATGATGGGCGAGGTCCGCATCGCCGCATCCGCGGTGCGTTCGCAGATCGCATCCGCCGTGCATATCATCGTGCAGGCTTCGCGTATGAGCGACGGCAGCCGCCGCATCACGCACATCACGGAGATCACCGGCAGCAGCGGCGATATCGTCTCCATGCAGGACATCTTCCTGTTTGAGAAGAAGGGGATTGGGCCGAACGGCAAGGTGAAGGGACGTTTCTACGCCACCGGCATCGTGCCCAAATGCGGAGACAAGCTCACCGCTGCGGGCGCTCCTCTGCCAACCGGCTTGGCCGATCATTCACTCGAGATCGGATAGACCGTCATGCTCCTGTTCCTTGCATTCGCGGGTATCCTGGCCGTGACTTTCGGCGCCGTATCGTTAATGAGCGGCTCGTCGGGCAACCAGCGCGTTATTGAGCGCCGCTACATGGGGATTCGTGCCTCCAGCGGCGAGGACTCAAAGGGTGGCGACTCGGCAGCGGTCCTGCTGAAGCTCGCGCCCGCCAACAGTTCAGCAGGCCTCGATCTTATCCTTCAGCGCTTCCAGATCATTCGCGGCCTGGAGGAGAAGATTGTTCAGGCTGACGTGAAGGGAACGCCTGCGAAGTTTATCGGCATCGCCGCTGTCCTTGCGGTGGCGGCAGGCGGGCTGGTTTCGCTCTGGTTTCCTATTCCCATCGTTCAAATCGGGTTGGCGCTGGCCTTCGGATATGCGCCGTTCGGCTATCTCACCTTCAAGCGCTCCCGCCGCCTCAAGAAGTTCGACAACTGCCTCGCAGATGCGATCGACATGATGTCGCGTTCGCTGCGCGCCGGGCACGCCATGACGGCCGCCATCAACATTGTGGCGGAGCAGAGCCTCGAGCCCATCCGTTCCGAGTTTGCCGAGGTCTTCAAACAGCAGAACTTCGGCCTGCCCATCCGCGAAGCCATGCAGCAGATGCTCGATCGCGTGCCATCACCCGACCTCCGCGTAGTCGTCACCGGCATCCTCGTGCAGAAAGAGACGGGCGGCAATCTTGTGGAGATTTTGGAGCGTATTGCGAACACCATCCGTGAGCGGCTGAAGATCCAGGGCGAAATCCGCACGCACACCGCCCAGGGCCGGCTCACCGGATACATCCTGTGCGCGCTGCCCATCGTCATGCTGCTGGTCATCAACTGGATCAATCCCGGCTATTCGGATGTGCTGATCCAGACGCCGACTGGCCACATGATCTGCTACATCGGCATTACATTGCTGATCACCGGCGGACTCATCATTCGCGCCATCATCAACGGGATCGAGGTATAGCGCGATGATGCCTTTTTACATTCTTCTCGGTGTCATCATCTTTGCGCTGGTGGCGCTGTTGCTCACGCCGAACCTCTTTCGGCCGTCGCCGGAGGCGCAGCGCATCTTCGACGTCGTGAAGGGCGAAACCGACCGGCCAGACCAGCGCGTCATCAGCGGCAAAGAGCAGCTGCAGAACAGGCTGCTGGGCGTGGCAACCGTCGTGCGCATGCGGCTGGGGCTCGCGGAAAATCCGAAGCTGCGCTCCAAGCTGACCATGGCCGGCCTCGACGGCAAAGCCTATTCGGACATCTTCTTCGCGGCCCAGTTTCTAACGCCGCTCGCCGGTGTAGTGGGCGGCACGCTGATGCCCTCCAACACCATCCTGTGCGTCATCATCTTTGGCGTGCTGGGATACATGGCGCCGGACTTCTGGCTCAACTGGAAGACAGGCCGCCGGCGCAAGCGCATCCGCCGCAGCATTCCCGACGCGCTGGATCTCCTGGTCATCTGCGTGGATGCCGGCCTGGGCCTCGATCAGGCTTGCCTGCGTGTCGGTACCGAACTCACCGTAAGCCACCCGGACATCCACACCGAATTCATGCATGTGAATAGAGAGCAGCGCGCCGGCCGCCCGCGCCTCGAGGCATGGCAAAGTCTGGCTGACCGCACCGAGATCGAGGAGTTCAACCAGTTCGTCAGCATGCTCACGCAGACAGACCGCTTCGGTACGCCCATCGCCAAGGCGCTGGCGCGCTTCTCTGAGGACATACGCAGCAAGCGCCGCCAGCACGCCGAAGAGGCCGCATCCAAGACCAAAATCAAGATCATCTTTCCGCTCGTCCTGTGTATCTTCCCATGCCTGTTTATCGTGCTGCTCGCGCCCGCGGTGCTCAACATTATGGCCGGCCTCAAAGGCATGAACCAGTAGGGGAAGCGACCCGCGCCGCTGCCGGAATGAGCCTGAGAAGTAAACAGCAGTAGACATCACCCGATGGTTGGATGGTGTATTTCCAAGGTGTAGAGCAAGATAAAGCCAAGTTCTCAAGTTCGCGGCTGCAACAAGATACGGGCCAGTTGCCGCCGTGGGGATAAAC
>DATNEM010000158.1:0-6546 GCA_035552995.1 Acidobacteriaceae bacterium
CAACACCTGTGTCTCCGCCGCCAGTTGCTCCAGAAAATTTACGGCCGAGCGATCGAACATCTCGTGAATGGCATCCAGCCGCAGGCCATCGATGTGGTAGTCCTGCATCCACATCAGCGCGTTGTCGCAGAAGAAGCGCCGTACCTGGTCGCTGCCTGCCTCCTCGAAGTTGATAGCATCGCCCCAAGGCGTATGGTGCCGGTCCGTCGTATAAGGCCCGAACCTGCCCGTGTAATTCCCCACCGGCCCGAAGTGGTTGTAGACCACGTCCAGCACCACAGCGAGCCCGCGGCCATGGCACGCATCAACGAACCGCTTCAATGCGTCCGGGCCACCGTAGTCTTCCGTCACCGCAAAAAGATCGACACCGTCATACCCCCAACCGCGATCACCCGCGAACTCCGCCACCGGCATTAGCTCCAGATGGGTGATCCCAAGTTCCGCGAGAAAGTCCAACCCCTCAATCGCCGCATCGAAGGTGCCTGCCGCAGTGAACGTCCCAACATGCATCTCGTAATGGATTGAGCTGGCGAGCGACGGCGCCTGCCATCCTTCATCCGTCCATGCAAAGGCGCTGTGATCGTACACACGCGACAAGCCGTGCACACGGCGGGGTTGCCACAAGCTCCGCGGATCGGGCAATACCGTCGGATCGTCATCCAGCACAAACCCATAATCCGTGCCCGGCCCCGCGTCCTCCACCTTCGCGCGCCACCAGCCCTTGTCGTCCGGACCATGCATCGCGTGCAACGCATCTCCCACCTTTACCTGCACCCGGTTCGGCGCAGGAGCCCATACCGCAAATTCATGCATTGCTGCTCCGCATCTCTTGTTGGTCTCGCGCCAGCAGCGCTACCGGAAACTCCCGCAGCGCATCCTCCATCTCGAACCGCCCGCCCGGCACTCGCGCCCCCGTGAGCAGGTCGGTCCAATCGCCTCTTGGCAGCTCTACAGCCGTCTGCTCCCAGCCGCCCTCCAGCGACTTCATCAGCCGCGGCACAATCGTCGCCACATCCTTCCCACGCAAATAAGCAATCGCGTGGCATGACTTCGGTCCTGTCACAGCAAGCGGTCGATAATCCGCATCCGCTCCGAAGCTCTTCGGCCGTTCACGCCGCAGCATCAGCGCGCGATAGATCGTCCACAGCTTCGGCAGCCCCTCGTCCGCACGCCGCACCGCCACCGCTGCGGCTTTCTCTAGAGGCAACGCCGAGATCTCACTCAGCAATCGCGAGCGCAGTCCGTAATCGACCGGCCTGCGGTTGTCCGGATCGACAAGGCTCAGGTCCCACAACTCCGCTCCCTGATAAAGATCGGGCACCCCCGGCGCCGTGCAGTTCATCAGCGTCTGCGCCAGCGAATTGATGCGCCCCGCCTCCTCTACCTCGCCCACAAAGCGCTCAACATCGGTTACAAATCCTTCGTCTTTGAGCACTGCCTCGATAAACCGCTCCAGCCCATCCTCGTACGGCGCATTCTGCTTCGTCCAGGATGTATGTTGCTTTGCCTCTCGCGCCGCTTTCAGCATGTACTCTTTCGCGCGTTCCACCGGAAGCGGCCACGCGCCAATCAACGTCTGGTAGAAAAGGTATTCCATGTTGCGATCGGGGCTGTCGCCCAGCCGCAGATGCGCCCGCAACTCGTTGTTACGCCGCGACCACCTAACCAGCGCCTCATGGAACCCGTCCGCCATCTCGCTTAGCACCGCCAGCCGCGCTCGCACATCCTCGCTCCGCTTCGTGTCGTGCGTGGAGAGCGTCGTCATCGTCAGCGGGTGGGTCGCCTGCATATGAGCGTTGTAGGCATGGAACTCCGCAACGCTGATGCCGTCGCTCGCCGGATCTCCCCCCACCTCGCACATCGCGGCCAATCGGTTGAAGCAGTAGAAAGCCGTGTCCTCCACCCCCTTTGCCATCACCGGTGGCGTGAACTGCTGGAAGCGCAGGACAAACTCGCCTTCTTTCTTTCCCGTCACCTTCAGCGTCAGAATGTCGTGCATAAAATCGAAGAGGCCCGTCCCAATAGCCGGCCGCTTTTGCTTTGCACATTCCGTCGCCCGCGCAATCTGCCTGCGATCTTCTTCGGAGATTTCGCCGCGGCTCGGCTCGACATAGCTGCGATAAACCGCGGTGCATGCCGCCAACTCGCGGATCGCGCGCCGCATCTCCGCGCGCGTGTAATCGCGCTGGTCGCGGTTCGCCTCGCAGATCTCCACCAACAGCGAGGCCAGCCGATTCACATCCGACCCCAGCGCCTCCTGCCCCACATTCAGCTTCTTTTCATGCGCGATCTCGCGGAAGTTCACCGGCTCACCCGTGAATTCCTCGTAAATATCCCGCAGCGCACGCATTCCCTCTGGCTTCACCAGCACACCGAGCGCAGCGTTCATAAAGTCATACCCGGTCGTGCCGTCCATCGGCCAGTCCTGCGGAAGGTCCTCGCTATGCGCCAAAATCTTTTCCCCAACGATCCACGCATCCGGAGCATGCTCCCGTAGCCGGCGGAAATACTGCGCCGGATCGCGCAGCCCATCAGGATGATCGATCCGCACTCCATCCAGCACCCCGCGATGCAGCCAGTCCAGCACCAGCGCATGGGTTTCTTCAAATACATGGTCCCGCTCCACGCGCAGACCAATCAGCGAATTGATGTCGAAGAAGCGACGGTATCCCAGCTGCTCGTCCGCGGCCTTCCAGTAGGCCAGCCGGTAGTTCTGCTGATTCAGAAACTCGTCCAGCGCATCCTTGTTCTCGTTCAGGTCCCCCATGGCCTGGTAGAGAGCATCTACGACTGCGGGATCTTCCAGACATAGCCGCGCCAGCAGCCCCTTCAGCACCAGCTTGTCTCGGTGCCTCGATAGAATCGCGGCCCGATCCGCATAGTCCGGCGATGGCAGGCGACCGAACGACGCAGCAAGAAAATGCAGTGTGTCCGACTTCGCAATCTCGGCCGCGCGCATCAGCGGCTGCGCCAGCGACTGCGGCGCGACAGGCAGCACCTGCCCTGACGTCTCCACCGTGAAGTCCGTGCCATGCCGCACCACACAGATGCCTCCCGCGTCCAGCACGCGGCCGTACTGTTCCGGCAGAACCGGCACCAGCACCTTGTCGCGGAGCCGCTCCTCATGCGGCTGCCAGTCGATGTCGAAGAACGATGCATAGCGGCTGGAGACACCATTCTCCAGCACGTCCCACCAGTAGCGGTTCTCCCGGCTCAGGGACATGTGATTGGGCACGATGTCCAGCACCTGGCCGAGGCCATTTTCGCCGAGTCGGAGGCAGAAGCGCTCATGAGCCTCCGCACCGCCAAGCTCCTCGTTCACCCGCGAGTGATCGACCACATCGTAGCCGTGCATGCTGCCAGGCGCTGCCTGAAGATACGGCGAACTGTACACATGCGAAATGCCGAGCCGGTACAGATAACCGGCGATCGCTGCGGCATCGTCAAAGGTAAAGCCTTTGTGCAGCTGCAGCCTGTAGCTCGAGGTGGGTATCTTGGGCATGTGTCCCTGTGTTCGGGTTCAGGAGGGCAGAGAAGGAGGTGCGGTCGATTGCGATCCAGCAACCACTTCGCCGAAATTGGGCCGATGCGCAGGAAGCCGCGGCGCCATAATCTGCCGCGTTCGTACGTGTTTGGTTAGAGAACCGGGCCCATCGCCGGGGTTGCTCACAAAATGCTCGCCGCCCATGTGGATTTCTGCATCCAACACTTTGCGGAGACCGCACGCGTGAAGAAGGCCGGCAGCGCCACCGATCCCCTGTGGTACAAAGACGCCGTTATATATGAGTTGCACGTCCGCGCCTTTCAGGACTCCAACGGCGACGGCATCGGCGATTTCCCCGGCCTGCTCTCCCGTCTCGACTACCTCCAGGACCTCGGCGTCACCTGCCTCTGGCTCCTTCCCTTCTTCCCTTCTCCGTTGCGCGATGACGGCTACGACATCGCCAACTACGTCGACGTAAACCCCTCCTACGGGACGCTGGACGACTTCAAGCAATTCCTCGACGCGGCACACCTGCGCGATATGCAGGTCATGGTTGAGCTGGTCATCAACCACACCTCCGACCAGCACCCATGGTTCAAGGCCGCCATCCGAGCGCCCAAAGGCTCCCCGGAACGAGAGATGTACGTCTGGAGCGATACCGACAGGCTCTACGAAGGCGTCCGCATCATCTTCACCGACACGGAAAAGTCCAACTGGACCTGGGACGAAACCGCCCAGCAGTATTACTGGCACCGATTCTTCTCCCACCAGCCCGATCTCAACTTCGACAATCCCCGTGTCATGCAGGAGGTCCTCTCCGCCATGCGTTTCTGGCTGGACCTCGGCGTAGACGCGCTGCGCCTCGACGCCATTCCCTATCTGGTCGAGCGCGACGGCACCTCCTGCGAGAACGTCCCCGAGACCCACGACAAGATCAAGGAAATTCGCGCCGTGATCGACGCCGAATACTCCAACCGCCTCATCCTCGCAGAAGCGAATATGTGGCCCGCCGATGTGCGCCCTTACTTCGGCGACGGCGACGAGTGCCACATGGCCTTCCACTTCCCGCTCATGCCGCGCATCTACATGGCGCTTCGCCAGGAAGACCGCCTGCCCATCACCGACATCATGGCGCAGACGCCGCCCATCCCCGACACCAGCCAGTGGGGCCTCTTCTTGCGCAACCACGATGAACTCACGCTCGAGATGGTCACCAACGACGAGCGCGACTATATGTACTTCGCCTACTCTGCCGATCCGCGCATGAGGATCAACGTGGGCATCCGCCGCCGGCTCGCGCCGCTGGTCGACAACAACCGCCGCCGCATCGAGCTCCTCAACTCGCTGCTCTTCAGCTTCCCCGGCACGCCCATCCTCTATTACGGCGACGAGATCGGCATGGGCGACAACATCTACCTCGGCGACCGCAATGGCGTCCGCACGCCCATGCAGTGGACCTCCGACCGCAACGCCGGCTTCTCCCGCGCAGTCCCCGCCCGCCTCTACGCGCCAGTCATTATGGACCCCATCTGGGGTTACGAAGCCATCAACGTCGAAGCGCAGCTTACCGATCAATCCTCGCTGCTGCACTGGACGCGCAACATGATCGCCCTGCGCAAGCTCTTCAGGGTCTTCGGCCGCGGTACGCAGGAGTTCCTCGCCCCGGAAAACCGAAAAATCCTCGCCTATGTCCGCGAATACAACGACGACGTTACTGGCAACACCGAAACCGTCCTCTGCGTTGCAAATCTCTCCCGATTTAACCAACCCGTCGCGCTCGACCTCTCCCGCTTCGCCGGCATGGCGCCCGTCGAGCTGCTCGGCTACGTTCCCTTCCCGCCCATAGACAAGACGCCCTACGCCCTCTCGCTCGCGCCATATTCTTTCCTCTGGCTCGAACTCCAGCCCGCGCCGCAGGCTCCGGAGCCGCCCTCCATCGAAACCGGCGAATCCACGCTTGATCTCATCACCAACTCCTCCGGCAATAACTGGCGCGATCTCCTCGCCGGCCCCAGTCTTTCTTTGCTACACGAACTCCTGCCCGGCTATCTGGCACGCCAGCGCTGGTTCGGCGCCAAATCCCGCGCCATCGCCTCCGTCCGCATTCAGGACTGGATCGAGCTTCCTCTCCGAGAAAAATCTGTCATCCCGAGCGGAGTTGTTCGCGAGGCGAGCAACGAAGTCGAGGGACCCGTAGTTGTCTCGTCCGCAGGCGCAGCAATCGTCTTCGTCGCTATCACATACGCCGACGCGCAACCGGACACGGCGCCCGACCTCTACCAGCTCCCACTCGCCCTCACGACCGGCCCCGAAGCGGAATCCATCCGCACCTCCGCGCCGGCCTCCATCCTCGCTTCACTCACCACCGCCGACGGCCCCGCTATCCTCCACGACGCCACCGCCCGCGAAGACGTTCGCCAATCCCTGCTTTCGCTGATCGAATCGCACGCCACCCTCTCCGCCTCGACAAAAGATGTCATCCTGAGCGAAGGCGCCCGCGCACAGCGAGCGCCGCAGTCGAAGGACCCCGAAGAACTCGACATTGCCACGCCCGGCACGAACCGTTCTTACGATCGATCGCACTCTGACGCCACGGCCTCCATCACCGGCATCCCCTCCTCCGCCTTCGCCGATGCCCGCGGCTCAGGGCAGCTCCCCTCGCGCCTCGGCTCCGCCGAGCAATCCAACACCTCAATCCTCTACGACCAGAAACTCATCCTCAAACTCTTCCGCAGCCTCCAACCCGGCGAAAATCCTGATGTCGAAATCGGACGCTTCCTCACAGAGATCGCTCACTTCCCTCGCATCGCTCCCTTTCTCGGCGAGCTTCGCGGCAACTTCGCTGCACCGCAACAGCCGCACAGCGTCTCCAACAGCTCCACGCCAGGCCACACCACGCTGGCCATGCTCCAGGGCCTCGTCGAAAACGAAGGCGACGGCTGGGAGTTCACCCTCGACGAACTCGCCCGCTACTACGAATCCGTCGCCACCCTCCCTCTGCCTTCAGACACCGGTTCGCCACCCTCCTTCGCCAGCGACCCCCCTGCGGATCTGGATCGACG
>DATNEM010000159.1:0-9970 GCA_035552995.1 Acidobacteriaceae bacterium
CCTGTCGGCAAATGGCAACTCCGTCACCCAGCCGACCCATCTGAGGTTGCGGATGGATGGCGTCAGGCGTGGGAAATGCGCCTGATGGTCATCTTACTGAAAGTCGGCGCGGCGGCGAGTGCAGGTCGCACGCAAACATCTACAGGCTGCCGTTGGGCAGATGACGGCCGCGGCCTTTGCTGGGGGAAAAGGAGACCGACATGGAGCGCAAAAATACGGCTGTCTTTGGAATCTATGCGACGGCGGGTACGGCGGAGAGCGCTGTGGACCACCTGATCGCGCTGGGGTTTGCCAACCAATCCATCTCCGTGCTGCTGCCGGACGATGAGACAACACGGGCCTTCGCGCATGAGAAGAACACCAAGGCGCCTGAGGGAACGACGACGGGCGGTGTGGCCGGCGGCGTCATCGGCGGCACGCTGGGTCTGCTGGCTGGCATCGGCATGCTGGCGATTCCGGGCATCGGGCCGCTCATCGCCGCAGGGCCGATCGTGGCTGCTCTAGCAGGAGTTGGTGCAGGAGGTGTGGCCGGCGGAATCGTAGGCGCGCTGGTTGGGATGGGAATCCCAGAGTATGAGGCCAAGCGCTACGAGGGAGCGGTGAAGGGCGGCGGCACGCTCTTGAGCGTGCACTGCGATACGTCCGATCAGATCGCGCTGGCGAAACAAGGGCTGCGCGATACCGGCGCGCGGGATGTGTCGGCCACGGGCGAGGAGAGTTCGCCGAAGCGTTCGGCGGCGTAGCTATTCGCCCGCGAGGAAGAGAAAATCGCCCTGCGCGTGCGGGCGATTTTTCTTTGCCTTCAATGCTGCTTTTTAGAGATCAGCCCTGGCGGTTGAAGTGTTCCCAGCCAGCAGCGATGAGCGGCTTCCGCTGGCCGTGAGTATCGATGAGAGTGATCACTTTGCGTCGCGTGAGGGCACCGATGCGGGTGATGCGGACGCCTGCGATGGCGCGTGGGATGCGGGCTGCGGGAGGCGCGCTAAAGAGCAGTTCGTAATCTTCGCCGCCGTTGAGCGCGAGAGCGAGCGGATCCTGAGTTGGCGCGGCCAATGGATGAATAGGCAGTGTTTCAGCGTGAATCTCCGCGCCGAGATGTGATTCGCGGCAGAGATGAGCGAGGTCCGTCGAGAGACCGTCGCTGAGGTCGATGCAGGCAGTCGCAAGGCGGCGGCGCAGGAGAGCCTGGCCGACGGCCAACCGCGGCTGCGGGTACAGATGGGGGCGCGGGCTGGGGTCGATTTGCCTTGGCACAAGGCGGACCGTTGACAGTTTGGCGCGTTGTTGGAGCGATGTCAGTTCGGCGGCCGAGCCACCGAGAGAGCCGGTCACGTAAATCGCATCGCCGGCACGGGCGCCGCTGCGGCGCAAGGCGCGTCCGGCCGGCGCGGACCCTAGCAGAACGATGTCCGCGAGGACATGATCGGAAGGCGACTCGCTGCTGTCTCCGCCGGCCAGCGGGACGGAATGGGCGCGGGCGAGGTCGTTGAAGCCGGCAAAGAAGCGGGCAAGCCAGGCGCGGTCTTTGCGGTCCGCGACAAGATCGCCAGGCAGAGCAAGCGAAAGAAACGCCGCCAGCGGCTTCGCGCCCATGGCCGCGAGATCACTGAGGCCGCGCGCGAGGACGCGGTGGCCGATGGACTCCGGCGGATGAAGGTTGCGGAGGAAGTGCCGGCCTTCCAGAGAAAAGTCAGTAGTGACGAGGACCTCATAGCCGCGCGGGGGGCGGAGGATGGCACAGTCGTCGCCGATGCCGAGCACGAGGCTTGACGCCCTCTTTGCGCGAGTACGCTTCCCTGCTCTGCGCATCCCGGAGGCCTGCGCGGCGCGTATCTCGTCAATAAGGGCGAGTTCGCCAAAGGGCTTGGCCACGGTTCGAGGATAAATGGCGGATTGCAGAAGCGGTTGGTTACCGCCGAGGAACGGATGATTGCAACACGCTTGGTGCAAAAGATCCGGCCCAAACAGCAATCGTTATCGTATCTAATTGCAAGAAAGATATGGATTTCAGTGGACGGGACGGCAAAAGTGGCAGTCAGTTTCCATGATTTACCTGAGGGGTGACTGTTACAATCAGAGGTAACGTCGAAGAGGGTACGTCCTCGGCAGGGCCGTCGGACAAACTGGTCATTGCTGGCTCGAGTTTTACCCAGGAAACTCCCTCTATGCCCAACCCCCCAACGGTTTGCGGTGCAAAATTCCCGACGCAAAGGTTTCGCGATTTGAGCACAAAGCGCTTTGGTCTGAAGAACCGGCACTATCTGCTGCTGGTAAGCCGGGATGAAAACGGAGCCGTGCGCAAGGTGTCGCTGCCGCTGCACTACGCCTACATCTTCGTGGCTGCGGCGCTGATCGGCACGTTCACCATGGCGGGCCTGGCTGGCTCCTATACGCGCATGCTGATCAAGACGGCGCGCTTCAACCAGTTGCGCACCGACCACGACGCACTCCAGAAGGACTATGCGCATCTCGAAAAGCAGGAGCATGACAAGGATGTGCAGGCGGCGTCGCTGGGGTCGCTGGCGAGCGAGGTTTCGGCACTGTACGGCCTGACCGCGAACAAGCTGGTGGCGCCTGTGGGCCATGCATTCATGGTGCGTCGTGAGGCGAAGAGCGCCAGGAACGCTGCCGCGGCAACCGCGGTGGCTGAGACGGCTTCGACCGGCCTGAGCGACGAGAGCTATTACAAGTCCCTGGATACGTTCAACACATTGCGCAGTTCGGCGTTGAGCGGCGCGGCTGCGCGCGCGATCGATGGACTGCCGACACTTGGTCCACTGGGAGTTGGCGGCGGAATCGAGAGCGCGTCTCTCGGATCGATCGATGCACCAACTCTTTGGCCGGTGATTGGCCCGATCACGTCAAGCTTCGGGCAGCGCGTCGATCCAGTGCTGCATAACGGCGAAGGCGAGTTCCATAGCGGCATTGACATCTCGGCGCCGCGCGGCACGCCCGTGCGTGCGACGGCGGACGGCGTGGTGACGACGGCATCCGTGAGGAACGGCTATGGGCGCGAGGTGATCCTGGACCACGGCAGCGGGCTTGAGACCTGCTACGCCCACCTCTCTGGTTTTACCGTGATGGAAGGACAGCACGTGGTGCGCGGCGAGGTTCTGGGTTACGTCGGCACGAGCGGGCGGACAACGGGAGCGAATCTGCACTATGAGGTGCGCATCCACAACACTCCGGTGAACCCGCATAAATACCTGCGCGAGACCCTGGCCGGCCTGGGCGGCGATGGACTGGCGGCTGCCGGGTCATAAGGTTTCGATTTCAATTGCGATAAGAACCCCCACGAGATTCGTGGGGCTTTTCTTTTCTGCTTGGCGACGTAACGGCGGTAAAATGGCCCAATGGATTGGGCCGGTTGCGAACTCGTTGAGGTGGTGCCGGGGAAGGTTTCAGGGGCGCCGTTGCTCAAAGGAACGCGAGTGCCCGCCGATGGGATTCTCGAAAATTATCAAGCTGGCGAATCGGTAGAGCAGATCGCATATAACTTCGATCTTGATCCGACACAGATCCAGGCTTTACTTGTCTATGCGTCGGCGCACACGGTGAGCAAGCGGGCCTCTTGAAGATACTGTTCGACCAGAATGTTCCTCGGGCGCTTGTTTCGTATCTCACTAAGCACGAAGTTGTCCGATCGGCAGAACTCGGATGGGAAGAACTTCGCAACGGCGAGCTTCTCCTGAAATCCGAAGACGCAGCGTTCGACGTTCTGATCACTTGCGATCAGAATCTTGAGTATCATCAGCGCGTTACGGATAGGAAAATTGGGATTATTGCACTGTCCACCAACAATTGGCCCGTCATGCGCCGCTATCTCGATGCAATTGCAAATGCGGTGGATGGAATCGGGCCTGGTGTATATGTACCGGTGAACTGCGGCACTTTTCAGCCGAGAAAGCGCTCGGGTCGCCTCAGTGAGCTGGAATGACAGCGCCGGGATTGGCTGCGTCCGAGGGTTCAACGCCGGAAGCGAGCGAGCGTAGCAGTTGGAACGGCACGCTGGCGGTCAGCACGGCGCGGTCCTTGTGCTGCTCGACTTTGATGGATGCTGTGAATGCGCGGAGCGCGTCGGCGTCGGATTTGTCAGTCTGGCGTGCGACCAGCGGCTGGATGGTCTGGATCACGCCGACGATGGAGTTGAGCGCGGCGGCAGATGCGGCGGCAGCCGCTTCCGTGGGCGCGATCTGCTCGATACGCAGATGGACGGCGTTCACGCCGGGGCGCAGGCTGGCGACGAAGGTGGTGTCTTCAGGCAGCGGCAGTTGAATGCCGAAGATGTTGATGCGGCCGGAGTCCGAGAACGGCAGCCCGATATGGCCGATGCCCCACGCGGTCGAGAGCAGCGGCACATCGCGGTAGCGCGCCTCCAGCAGCGACGAACCCGAAAAAGGCGACGCCGAGGCGCGGTAACGGTCCAGCATGGCATGGATCTGCTCGGGCGTGGGCATGTTGGAGGCGGCGATGGTGTCATATGCCAACTGCGCGATGCGGAACTGGCGGCCATCGATGGGGATGGTGTAGATGGTATGGCCGGCGTACTCCTCCTGCGAACTGGCGATGGAGGCGAGATACTTAGCCAGCCGAGCGCCGTCGAAGGTGCCCTCGAAGACCTCCGAGTAGGCGACGGGGCCGTTGGGCCCGCGCGGATCGTCCATGCGGTGCAGCGCGAAGGCTGCAGCGTCGAGGTCGCGCTCTGGATCGATGCCGGTGGCGTCGATGAAGTGCTGGTATTCAGCGCTGTGGGAGATTGGCTTGCGATCGAAGTGCGAGGCCAGCCGCACGGTGCGCAAATTTACATAGACGATGGCGTCGGATTCAGGCAGCAGGCGGGCGACTTCGGGCGGTGCATGCTTGCGCAGCCAGATGGCTGAAATCAGCGCGGCCAACAGCGCCAGCACAATGAAGAGCGAGTACCGCGTGCGTTTGCGCATCCGTCTTGTTTTTACGCTGAAGCGGGCGGAGGTGCAATGGGGAGGTCTGTCCGCGACCGGGGAGTTGTCATCCAAATCCAGGGGGCGGTCGCCACGATCGAGTTTTAGCCGTGAAATTCGTCCTCAGCATCCCATAGCGCTGAGGTTCTACGGATGAGAATTTTGCGCGTCATGCTTGTCGGGACAGTGTCGGTGTCACTCATTGCCGGATGCAGAAAGACCGCCGACAACACGTCAAACTACAAAGCCGCAATCGATGGCTGGTATAGCGCCCACCCCCAGTGTTTATGGAACACGC
Source organism: Acidobacteriaceae bacterium (assembly GCA_035552995.1). Lineage (GTDB taxonomy): Bacteria > Acidobacteriota > Terriglobia > Terriglobales > Acidobacteriaceae > Edaphobacter. Next base: position 5,239 of record DATNEM010000159.1, read on the forward strand.
CGCAGAAGTTCCCAGAACAGATCGCAGCGAGTGATGATAGCCGCAACGCGCCGTTTGCCGCGCTGGTGGACCAGGGACTGCTGACGCGCACGACCAGCGAGAAGAAGATCATCATCGTCTCCAAGCGGCAGATCAACTACGACCTGAGCGACAACGGGCGGGGTGCGTGGACCGCGGATGCAAACCAGCCCGGCTATGGCAATTTCTGCTATGGGCACCGCACTGTGCAGTCGATTACGAGCAGCACGCCGAACAATGGCCAGCCAGGATCGACGGCTACAGTGACATACCAGTACGGGTTTTCAGGAGCACCGGGATGGGCGCAGGCGGCCGAGGTGCAGAACGCGTTCCCGCAGGTAAAGAGCGATCTTGCCGGAACGGGTTCGGCGACTGCGACGCTGACGGATACGTCGAATGGCTGGCAGGTGAGCACGCCTCCGCCGGGCAGCGGCTCTTCGCGGGCGACGCCCGCGGATGGAAGGATTGTGCAGTAGGTCTACTCCGCAATGGCGACCCTGTGGCGGCTGGTTCTGCCGGCGGCAGGATCCCGTATCGAGTCCCCGCATCCGCTTCCGTTTTACGCCGAAGGGGGCAGCGTGCGACGGGAGGTGGGAGAGTAATCGGTTCGCTAGTTGGGTGAAGGCCGCTCGATGTGATCGATAACGAGGTTTTCGGAAGGAAGTTTGGCGGGCTTGATCTCCAGACCAGTGCCGCTGAGGTCCCAGAGGTCAGAGGGCTGTGGGTCTGAGATGCGTTTGCCGTCGGCGTCCACGGGGATCTGCAGGCGGCGAATCGTGAAGTCATATTTCCCGGTGAGATCGGTCTGGTCCTCTGGCCCCAGCCCAACTGAGACGCTCGGTCAAGAACCCCAAGGTGGCATTGAAGTATTTCTCCGTATGGCTGTTATCAGCAGAGTCGGCGGTCACGACCTTTGAACCATCCGGTCCATCTCTAGCATCGGAGGGATAAGTTTCGCCCGGCATTGAGGGACTAAGTCGAGGGCCGCCCTTGCTGACCACGAGGACATATCCGTCAATTTGCGTCGGCACGGTATGCGCGATTAGTTTGCAGCGGTCGGCGAGGAGCTCTTGCAGCATGAGGCGTCCAGGTTGCTGCCGTTGGAGTGGAGCGAGTTTCAGCCACGCCCCGGCACTCGCCTCGTCAATATGGGCGACAAAGTCATAGTGCTCTTTATTAGCCCATGCCGGCATACCAATGATCTGGTTCTTCTGAGAGTTCAACGGAAAGTAGGCCATAAAGACGACTTCGCTTAGTGGGAAGTCGATCGCCCGCAACCCTGTAGCGGCGAAGCCTCCCCCGGGGCCACGGGCGTTGGGATCGCTTAGTTTGATCGAGGCAACGTCGAAAGCGAAGGGAGTGGCCAAAGCCTCGGTGGGTTGGTGCGCGAGGACTGTTGGAGATGTTGGAGCTTGGGCGCGAACCGTTACCCCTGCCATGACGAATATCGTCGGTACAAGAACCGCAGTTCGGCAAGCGAGGAGCATCAAAAAAACTTCTATCGTGATTGCTCGTCCCGTCATAATTGACTCCTCTTCTCCAACCATCGCGACTGCACCGCAGCTAGTTTGGTGACGGCTTCTGCGCGGAGTCGACGACCAGGACGTCAAGCGGCGCAGTACCGGATTCGAGTTTCAGGCCCAATTGCTCTTGAACCGCTGTGAAGAGGGACGGGCCTCCGGCGGCGGATGAGTCTACCGGCGTATTGTCGGGCGTCCAGTGGAGTGAAAAGTTATAGATGCCAAGGAGGCCCGTATGGTCGAGCACGATGCGGCCGGCTGCGTTGCGAAGGACATCGACGAGGTTGCCGACTCTGCAATTATCTGCCGACAAGGTGTGAACGTTGGGCATGTGAAATCTGCACCCAGAGCTCTTGGCCGCGGGGGTCTGTGCTTCGAGATGTGCGCCTTGTTTCGAGACAGTGAGAAAGAAAACCGGAATCTGCCGAGTCTCATGGTGGACGACGAGGTGGAAGCGATCGATCAGTACAGGCTGGAGCAAGGCTGACCGTTGCTCTGGCGAAAGCTTTTGCGCTGCGCCTACGTCCGCTGGTGCAAACTTAGCCTCTACGTCGAAGTTGGCCGAATCGACCCATGAGGGACCGCCTACGACGAGATTGTCATCGAACTTGGAGTATGCCGACTCAATTATTTTACGGAGCGGCACGCTCATGGCAGAGTAGCCATCCGGCGGAGATGGGAAGCCGTATGCGCCGTCGGTACGAGCACTGGGCCGGATGGAGACCACGTCGAAGGCGAGAGCCGTAGCTGCGACAGGCGCTGGCGAAGGCGGTGAATTGCCTTTTTGCCCGACAAGATTTGTGGTCGCGAGGAGAAGCGAGATAGCCAGTGCTGCGTTCATTGTGCGCATCTCTTCTCCGAAGGCTTCAAGGCTCGAAGCTGTATGAACGCTACTCCGAAATGGCGAAGGTGTAGATCTTGCCGCCGTTGGCGGGGTTGGCGGTGCCGGGCGGAAGGATACCGTATTCTGCGCCGGGCGTGTCCATGCCGAGGGTGAACTCCCAGGCGTGGGGCGCGACCTTATGCGGCGTGAACGCGATGCGGTCGCGGTCGTCGCCGGAGGTGGAGTGGAAGACGCCGCCAGTCTTCACGCGGAATTCGCGGCTGTTGGAGCCGAGGCGGAAGGCGACGAGATCGTACTCGGCAATGTCCACGCCATCGGGCGCATAGACGAGGAACTCAATGGGCCGCGGCAGCAGGAGCTTCGACTGGCGGCCGTTCAGATGGCCATTCTCGTCCTGCTTGATGACACCGTCAGTAACAGTGGACTTGATCCAGCCGCCGGACCGGATGTGCAGAATCTCGGGGTCGATGTACTGCCACTTGCCCTTCTTGTCTTTGTAATAGACGCCGATTTCATTGACGTCAGAGAGCGCGATGGGCGCAGGCACAGGCTCTGAGCCCGTCAGCCGGATGCGCGCCTTGTTGACCATGGCCTGGATGACGCGGTCGGAGACGCCGGCGGTCTTGAGCGCGACGAGCGAGTCGGCGTCCGTGGTGAACTCCGTTGGCTGCGCTTCGATGGACTGAACGATGAGATCGTCCGAAAGGCCTGCTTTGCTCAGCTTGATGACGGAATCGTTGGTCATCTTCGCCGAGGCTGCTTTCGGCGTGGGCAGCGGACCGGCAGTATCGTCCTGGGCATGAAGCAGCGAGCAGGCGAGCAGAGCGCAGAACAGAAGTGCAGATAGGCGAAGAGCGAAGCGAAGGCGCATCGGAACAGGTTTCCTTTGGCGTGCGCAAGACGCGCAACCATCCTATAGGACGAATGAGCAAAGGCGAGGTTTACGTTAGGTGGCGTCTGCTCGCTATGCTAAAGTTGGAGTTGCGGCGCACTCTGGAGCGCGCACCACGGCGCGGTTTGCTGAGTGCGGAAACAAGGGGTACGACGCGGCTTCGGCGGGGACTTGCCCGCGCATGGGCTGGCGTAGCTCAGTTGGTAGAGCATCTGATTTGTAATCAGAGGGTCAACGGTTCAAGTCCGTTCGCCAGCTCCAAACTCTGAGTGGTCCGCCACCCCGGAGCGGACACGACAAGAATGCACAGGTGGCCGAGTGGTTAATGGCAGCAGACTGTAAATCTGCCGCGCAATGCGCTACGGAGGTTCGAATCCTCCCCTGTGCACCATCCTTATCCGGGTGCCCCACATCTCGCAGAGATGTGGGAATGGGAGGCGCATTCTGCGCATGGATGGGAAAGTGGATCTGAAGCCCACCGGCAGCGCACGCATGGCAATCGCGCTCGCAGGATTCGCCGTGCTGGCATTGCTGGCCTTGTGGACGCTGGAGCCGGGAAAGTTTCGTTCCCTTACGTGGGTCCTGCTCGGGTTTTTTGCGTTCCGCGTGGTGCTTCTCCACCTGCGTTCGCGATAGGCAACCGGCGTGGTTCGCGGTAGGATAAGAGGGTTGCAGGAAAACGCTGATGTAGCTCAGTGGTAGAGCACTCCCTTGGTAAGGGAGAGGTCATGGGTTCAAGCCCCATCATCAGCTCCAGTTTTTGGCAGGATAGGTCCGGGCTTTAGCCCGGACTAGAGTCACAGGCGGGAGTAACTCAGTGGTAGAGTCACAGCCTTCCAAGCTGTTGGTCGCGGGTTCGATTCCCGTCTCCCGCTCCAGAGCCTCCCATTCCAGACGACGTTAGGAGAGGGTTAGTTTTGAACGCATTGCACGAGCAGGCGAAGATTCCCGTGGGCGATCCGCAGGCCTTTGGCGCGGTACAGTCCGCGATTGAAGCGGCGTTTTCCTCCGGCAGAGTCACCGGTTTTTTGAAGGCGATCCAGAGCGCCGGGCTGCGCGTTCGGGATTTTGAGCAGGTGTTGCGGCGCGGACTGCTGGGCGCACCGGCCGAAAGCGAGTACACGCGGCTGTCGAACGGCGACCAGGGAATGATCCGCGAATTCTATCTCGCAAGCCTGGAGAAGGTCGCGCCGGAGCTGCGCGGCGAGTACGCGAAGATCTACGCGTACTACTGAGTTTGGTTTGAATCCGCCGGCCAGCCGGCAAACGCGAAAAGAGAGGATGAACTGCGATGGCGAAGGAGAAGTTTGACCGGTCAAAGCCGCATGTGAATATTGGGACGATCGGGCACATCGATCACGGCAAGACGACGCTGACGGCGGCGAACACGAAGGTTCTGGCGAAGCACAACCCGAAGAATACCTTCCGCAGCTTCGACACCATCGATAACGCTCCTGA
>DATNEM010000160.1:0-5920 GCA_035552995.1 Acidobacteriaceae bacterium
ATGTTTTACTGAGCACGCACGCAATTGCCTCCGGATAGGCAATGTGCTCCTGCTCCAGGATGCGCGCGGATAGCGATTCGGCGGTGTCGTCGTCCAGCACCGGGACGTGGCGCTGCACGATGATCGCGCCGTGGTCGACTGCCTCATCGACAAAGTGCACCGTGCAGCCGGCGACCTTTGCGCCGTAGTCAAGGGCCTGCTGTTGCGCTTCGAGGCCAGGAAAAGACGGCAGCAGCGACGGATGCACGTTGAGGATGCGGTTGGGGAAGGCGCGCACGAACTCCGGTGTAAGAATGCGCATGTAGCCGGCCAGGCATACGAGATCGACGCGATGCTGATGCAGGCGCGCAATTATCTCGGCGTCGTGCTCGGCGCGCTTGCGGCCGGCGGAGGGAACGGCGATCGCAGGCAGGCCCAACTCTGCGGCGATTTTCAGGCCGGGCGCGTCGGGGATATTCGACAGCACCACGGCGATCTCCGCGCCGGCAAGCGCGCGCGCGCGGATAGCTTCCGCGATGGCGACGAAGTTCGAGCCGCGGCCGGAGAGCAGGATGCCGATGCGCTTCACTCTGCCGGACCTCCGCGCCGTTAGTGAGTGGATTTTGTGCTCGCCGGCTTCTTCGCGGCAGCGGGCTTCGGAGCAGACGGCTTGGCGCCGGCGGTTGCGCCAGCGTGGGCCATTACCTCGTCGATGGTCTGGTAGAGCTGGCTGGTGTCGGTCACGTGGACCCACTCGTGCTGCGAACAGACGATGATGGCCGGCGTGTACTGCACGCCCAGCTTGTCGCCAAGGGCTTTGTCCGCCATCACCTCTTTGGTCAGCTCGCCGGTCGGGTCAGGGACGAAGGGCATCTTCAGGCCATGGGTCTGGAAGAAGCGCCGCGTAAAGTTCTGCATGTCTTCCTTGCTGGAGATGCCGCTCTGCGCGGCAAAGACGGCGCCGCGGTACTGGTCGGCGATTGCGGGTGAGACCTTGTCCTGCAGGTAGCGCGCCCAGATGGCAGCTTCTTTGTCGCCCAGCACGGCGTGTTCGCCGCCAAGGAGGAAGTCATGCTGGATCAGGGGAATGTTGTAGTGCGCGACTGCGGCATGAACGATGGGGAAGGCGTGCGCGCAGGCAGGGCAGGAGAGGTCCTGGAACTCGATGATCGCCACCTTCACTCCGGGCGGCGGTTTCAGCATCGACGTATCTTTGAAGGTTTCGCCACTGCCCGGAGGCGCCGCGCGCTGGGCGAGGACAGGCAGAGAAAGTGCGAGGAGTGCGAGGCCGGCAAGCGAGCGAGAGATCTTCATGCTGTTCAGACGCATACGGTTCACACTCGTATGCTATCGCAAACCGCCGGCGCTCTTACAGTCCGCAGGGGATCCGATCAGGATCAACTGTGCGCTTTCTTCTTCGTGTGGACGGGTTGTGATCCCCCGGCGTTTGCTCTGGCCTCCAGCTCATCGATGGTCTGATAGAGCTGGCTGATGTCCGTCACGTGGACCCATTCGCGCGAGGTACAGACGATGATGCAGGCTGTATTTCGAACCCCAAGCTTCTCGCCAAGGGCATTGTCCGCCATCACCTCTTTGGTCAGCTCGCCGCTGGGATCCGGCACAAACGGCAACTGCAGGTGATGACTCTGGAAGAAGCGCCGCGTAAAGTTCGCCATGTCGTCTTTGCTGGAGATGCCGCTCTGCGCAGCAAAGACCGCGCCGCGATACTGGTCGGCGATCGCGGGCGAGACCTTGTCCTCCAGGTAGCGCGCCCAGATGGCGGCTTCCTTGTCGCCCAGTACGGTGTGCTCGCCGCCAAGCAGGAAGTCATGCTGGATGAGTGGAATTCTGTAGTGCGCGGCGGCCGCGTGCACGATCGGAAATGCATGCGCGCAATTGGGACAGGTCAGGTCCTGCCACTCGATGATGGCAATTTTTGCGCCGGCAGGCGGCTTCAGCATGGAGGTGTCTTTGAATTGTTCGCCGGTGCCGGCAGGTGCCGAACGCTGCGCCAACGCAGGCAGAGAGAGAGGCGCGAGAAGCACTAGAGCGACGAGCGAGCGGGAGATCTTCATGCTGTTCAGACGCATACGGCTTCCAGTCGTATGCTGGCGCGATGATGATACTCAGATTCTGGTAGTGGGAGCCGCGTGCCGATCCAGCGGTATGATGGAAGCGTCCGGAGCAGAGTCAGAGACCGAGCAAGATGAGGTCAAGCCATGTTGGACATGTTCGATTCGCCGATCCTTTCGTTTGTGCTGGGCGGCCTGTTTCTGGTGGGTGGATTCATGCGCGGACGGCGCCGGCCGGATGGGAGCCTGTCTGCTAATGCTGGACGATACGTGATGGGCGCGGTGGCGTTGCTGCTGATCGCCAATGGGATCTATCAATCCATGCGCGGCCGATAGTGAGCAACAATGGTCGCACGCGCTTAAGCGATTCGGAATCAGGCGAATACGGGCGATTTTATTTTTTAGCGGGCGATCCCGGCTGCCATCGGGGACGCATCTTATGTAGGACAGCAGGTTTAAGGTTCATGGGGCATCGGCCTTTTGTTTAGATTTGCTGAATTCTGCTGTCTTGGTCGAATCCGAGGAAAATGAGATCGCAACAGGAAAGAGGAACGAGGATGACACGAACGAGGATGATTCAGCTGGCGGGTGGGTTGGCGCTGGCGGCGATGATGGTGGCTGGATGCGAGTCGGCGCAGGACAAGGCGATTGACCAGGCGAAGAAGCAGGCGACGGCGACAGGCCAGGCGCAGCAGGTGGTGTCCGTAGCCAAGGACGGAACCACCACAACGACCACCGTGCAGCCGCCCGCTCCAGGACAGACGCAGCAGGCGGTTTCGACAACGACCACTCCAGCAGCAGCCGTGCCTCCGGGAACGCCGCCTCCGGCGCAGGGTGTCTATTACGCCCCGACGGGCACAGCAGCCAACGGCGCACCAGCACAGCCTGCTCCGGGCGGGCCTCCGGTGGTCAAACCTGCGGACGTGAATATTCCCGCCGGGACGACACTCGCAATTCGCATCAACCAGCGCATCAGCGTGAAGACGACACCCGCGGGATCGCGCTTTGACGGCACGCTGGCGGAGGCCTACACCGATGCGAATGGTCACGTGATCCTGCCCAGAGGCACGCCGGTAGAAGGCGTTGTGGACGCATCCCACAAGCGTGGGCATTTCAAGGGCGCTTCGATCCTGGAACTGCGGCTGACTGCGCTCGACCTCAACGGTCAACGCTATCCGCTGCGTACGCATGACCTGACCGAGACGAAGAAAGGCAAGGGCAAGCGGTCGGCGGCGATGATCGGCGGCGGCACGGGGCTGGGGATGCTGATCGGCGGCGTAGCAAGTGGCGGGACTGGATTGCTTATCGGCGGCCTGGCCGGAGGCGGCGCGGGCACGGCAGCTGCCGGAATGACCGGCAATCGCGACCTGGATATTCCGGCGGAGTCAGTGGTTCATTTCAGGCTGGCCGAGGACCTGACGCTGCAGGGATAACGCCAGGTTCGAGGTCCATGGTTCGAGGTACAAGGAAAGGCCCATCCGCGAGGGTGGGCCTTTTTTCCTTCAGCCGAAGAGGCGATTCACTACACCCTGCTTTGTGATCGACAGGTGTTGAGCAACGTCCCCGAGTATTCCGTTCATTGTCCCGATTTTGATCGGATCGTGATTTGGAATTGTTATCGAATGTTACGTACCGGTGCAGGCAGTGCGAAGGCGGATATGACTACCGGTTTGCCGCACAACTGAATAGCCAAACTTTGTGAGAGTGCGAATGAGTTCCGCCGCGTTGAGATCGCGCGGAACCTTCATACGGAAATCACCAGATCGCGTACGACATGCAGGCGAATGACGGCTGGCACATCTCCTTCGTCGAAGTGGCAGCGGACTGCGTCCCGGACGGCCCCTTCCAGCTCAACAAGCGTCTCGGCTTCAGTAAAAATCGATGCAGTAAGCGCCCGGGCTTCATAGCCGCCCTCGGGGCTTTCCACAACCTCGAAGATGATCTCGCTGGATGGCATCGCTGTCCTCAAAGGCCCTTTCATTGACTTCATGCTATCCGACCGCCATATGTGGCACGAAATATTTTTGAAGAGCGCAGTTCATTGCTTACATGCCTCTCGCCCGCTCAATCGCCCGCACCACCGCGCGGGCCTTGCTCTCGCACTCGGCGAATTCCGTTTCGGGGATTGAGTCGGCAACGATGCCGGCACCGGCCTGGATGTGCCCCTGCTCACCATGCATGTAGAGCGTGCGTATGGCGATGCAGGAGTCGAGATTGCCGGAGAAGTCCGCGTAGAGGATCGATCCGCCATATACGCCGCGGCGTGCAGGCTCCAGCTCTTCGATGATCTCCATGGCGCGGATCTTAGGCGCGCCGGAGAGCGTGCCGGCGGGAAAGCAGGCCTTGAATGCATCGATGGCGGAGAGTGCCGGGCGCAGCCTGCCCTCCAGCGCGCTGACCAGATGCATGACGTGCGAGTAGCGCTCCACGATCATCAGGTCCTTCACCTTCACCGAGCCGTATTCGCTGACGCGGCCAACGTCGTTGCGGCCAAGGTCCACGAGCATCACATGTTCTGCGACCTCCTTCTCATCCTTGCGGAGGCTTGTCTCGAACGCTGCGTCTTCGGCTTCGTCGGCTCCGCGCGGACGCGTGCCGGCGATAGGGCGGTATTCGATTTTGCGGCCCGAGACGCGCACCAGCAACTCCGGCGAAGAGCCGACGATGTGGCTCGCAGTCGCCTTCAGACGCTTCTTCGCCTTCTTACCGTGCTTCTTCGTAGAAGCGTCGCCCGCCTCAATTCCGAAGCGGAGGAAATACATGTATGGCGATGGATTCACGATGCGCAGCGAGCGATAGATGTCGAACGGGTCGACGCCGGGCACACAATCGAACCGCTGCGAGAGCACGCACTGGAAGACATCTCCCGCGGCGATGTACTCCTTGGTGCGTTCGATCCCCTTCAGGAAGTCGGCCTTCGCAGTGCGGGGCTTCAGTTGAAGCTTTCCGGTCGCGTGCTGCTTCTTCGGTTTCGGTAGCGCCTTCGCGAGACGCTTTTCCAGCTTGTCCAGCCGCTTCACCGCGCGCTGGTATGCGGCGGTTATGGGATTAACCGGTTTGTCATTCCGCAGCGTTCGACGCGAGTCGAATGCGGAGGAATCTGCTTTTGTTGCTACCGCCGCAGCCGCCTTCGTCTCTGCTGCCCTTGCAGCTTGCTTCACTGACTTTGCTTCTTCTTTTGCGGCCGAGCGCGTAAGGTCCGCGGTGACGATCAGGTGGATCTCCTTCTTCACGTGATCGAAGGCAAGCACCTGGTCGAAGAACATCAGGCATGCATCGGGCACGCCCAGTTCGTCCTTCGCGGTCGATGGAAGGCGCTCGATCTGGCGGACGACGTCGTATGCAAAGAATCCGACCGCGCCCGCGGTGAATGGCGGGAGCCCCGGAAGCCGCGCCGGAGTATGCCCGCTGAGCGCCGCCTTCAACTCGGCGAAGACATCGCCCTCGAAGCTCTGCCGTGCGCCGCGCTCGTCCACGGTGATGGATCTGCCACGCGCGACAATCTTCTTGTACGGCTCGATGCCGATGAAGGTATAACGGCCCACGTGCTCGCCGCCCTCGACGGACTCCAGCAAAAACGCCTCGGGCTCCTTCGCTGCCATGCGCAGGAAGGCGGAGACCGGCGTCTCCAGGTCCGCCGTGACCGTGCGGTAGACCGGGACGAGCGTATGCTCGCGCGCCAGGCGCGCAAATTCGCTCTGGCTGGGAACCTGGGGGCTGGCTCGCATAAGATTCAAGTCTACAGCGGAGAATGATGCCCGATGCCTGAATCTCTTGTGCCGCCGCACGAACGCCGCAACGCCGAACGCCGCAATCTTCCGCTGCTGCACACGCGGCGCCCGCAGTCCATCCCGACGACGAGTTCAACC
>DATNEM010000161.1:0-7359 GCA_035552995.1 Acidobacteriaceae bacterium
CGTCATGGCGCGCCGCCACCTCGAGTCCGCCGACATCGCCCTGCTCGTCCTCGACGCCTCCGCCGGCGTCACCGCGCTCGACGCCACCATCGGCGGCTACGCCCACGAGTCCGGCCGCAGCGTCATCCTCGTCGTCAACAAATGGGATTTACTTTCAAATCCGGGTGCCCCATCCAAGCTCCGCTTGGGTGGGAATGAAGCCATGAACAAAAATGATGCCGTCATCCCGAGCGAAGCGCGTAGCGCTGAGTCGAGGGCCCCCCGCATTCTTGCTGCCATCAAAAGCCCGGGTACCCCATTCATGCGTGACCGTCAGGGCGCGCATGAGTGGGAAAGTAAAAAGTCCGCACCCCCCAAAGCCTCAACCAAAATCTTCGAGCAGCAACTCCGCGACCGCCTCAAGTTCCTCGACTACGCCCCAGTCGTCTTCCTCTCCGCCGCCGCGGGTACCGGCCTCGACGGCCTCTACCGCGCCATCGCCAAAGTCACGCGCGAGCGCCGCAAGCGCGTCACCACCGGCGAGATCAACCGCTTCCTCGCCCGCACCGACTTCCAGGCCGCGCCCGTCCCGCTCGCCCGCCGCGTGAAGATCTACTACATCACCCAGGCCGCCGTCGCCCCGCCCACCTTCGTCCTCTTCACCGACAAGGCCGTCCCGCTGCACTTCGCCTTCGAGCGCTTCCTCGCCAACCGCCTCCGCGAAGCCTTCCACTTCACCGGAACCCCCCTCCGCTTCCTCACCCGCGCCCGCAACAAAAAATCCAGGGCCTGATCTTTCGTTTTGTCATTCTGAGCCATCGGCGAAGAATCCCCGCATTGTGCCTCTTTCTTTGTCATCCCCGAACTCTTTCGTTTGTCATCCCCGCAGGGGATCTGCGTTTGCTTTTCGCCCGTCATCCCGACAAGGGGGACCATCAGCACGCGCCGCAGTCGAAGCCTGCAACCAAGTTCGATCCACCACCGCCTATCGACGCCTTCTCACCCACACTCTGTCATCCTGAGCGGAGCAGCACACGCCAGTGTGCTGCGCAGTCGAAGGACCTGCAGCCAACTTCGATCCACCACCGCATATCGACGCCTTCTCACCCACACTCTGTCATCCTGAGCGGAGCAGCACACGTCAGTGTGCTGCGCAGTCGAAGGACCTGCAGCCAAGTTCGATCCCCCACCACCTATCGACGCCTTCTCACCCACACTCTGTCATCCTGAGCGGAGCAGCACACGTCAGTGTGCGGCGCAGTCGAAGGACCTGCAGCCAACTTCGATCCACCACCGCATATCGACGCCTTCTCACCCAAGCGCGGTCATTCTGGACCGCGCAGCGTGTCCAGAATCCCCGTATTGTTTTCCGTTTTTGCCTGTCATTCTGAGCGGCACGCGAAGAATCCCCGCATTTGTACCGCCGCGATCTCAAATCAACGCGTCATTCTGAGCCATCGGTTCAGAATCTCTGTATTCGCCTTGCCTCTGGAGCGCTCTGCTCTTCAGCCGGACACCCAGCCAGCAACATACAAGGGCACGCGTTCACGCGTGCCATCAGCCGCCGCGCGCAACGCGCGCTTCCGATCTGCCAAAGCCTGTCCTCTGGACAATATTTCCTTGTCAACCCCCTCCCTCCACCCCTCCTCCATCCAACTCCCACAATCCACACCTCTTCGCCGCAAAAATAAAGTTCGCGGAAGTGGCATTTTAGTTTTGCTCCGTTTCGTACAATAGATATAGAGATCAGAAAAGGCCGCGGGCATTGCTCGCGGCCTTCGTCTTTTTCGCGCAACCTTTTTCTCGCGAGAGAGGATAGCCCGCAGCCGTCAGCAACTCAGCCGTTTGCAACTACGCCGTCAGCAACTCAGGAGTCAGCAACTATGCCGTCCGCAACAGAACCCAGCGCCTATCCTCTCTGCGCCCACATCAAAACCAATGGCCGCCGCTGCCAGTCGCCTGCGCTGCGCGGCCATCCGCTCTGCTACTTCCACCGCAAGCTGCGCCGCGTCCATCGCCCCGCTGTCACCGCTGAGGTGGAGCTCGCCAAATGGTCGCCCCAGCGCGTCCAGTACTACAAGGACCACGGCCTCGACCCGCTCGAGTTCGCCGCCGGCGCCCCGCGCCGCGGCACCCTCAAGGTCATCCCACTCGAAGACGCCGAATCCGTCCAACTCGCCATCTCTTCGCTCTTCGCCGCCATCGCCGTGCATGAGGTCGACCCCGCCCACGCCCGCAACCTCCTCTACGCCCTCCAGCTCGCCAGCACCAACGCACGCGCTCTCCCGCGTGACCCTGCACCCGGCGCCCAGCAACTCCCTTCGCATGACGAATTTGCCCCCAACATCAATCCGCAGAGGAATCTACCTGCACCCCCACCCGCTAACCCCAGCGACGAGACGAATTTGCCATAACGCCGCGGGGGGACTACCGCCGCCAGATCGCCCGCTTTCGCCATAACCACCACACCGCGAACGATACCGCAGCCCAAGCAACAGAAGCCGCCGCAATCACCAGCGCCGCGTTGTGACGCGGCAGTTCCTGCCACACAACCACCGCGAACGCCGCAAGCCCGACGCAGCCCATCGTTGCGCCTGCCGCGTCCACGCCCGCAAGCTGGCACCCGCGATGCGTGCCGTGCATGCCCGCCCGGTGCTTGCGTTCTTTCTCGTGGCTTGCGATCAGCGATGCGCCCGAAGGAAAGATCGCCGGAAACGCCAGGAACAGCCCGCCTGCTGCCGGCCCGAACCTCTTCGCAACCAGGCCCGCGATCACCGTGCACAGTCCGCCGAACGCGAAGCGCAGCGCGATCTCCCACCACTTGCTCTGCTTCAGCTTCTCCGGCCTTGCCTGAACGCTCATGCCACGCGCCCGCCCAGCAGCCACAGCAGCGCAAAACCCAGCGCGAACCACACCGGCAGCAGCGCCACCGTCGCCGCCAGCGCCGAATGCCGCCCGCGCATCAGCACGCGGGTGCAGCAAGCCGCATACACGCAGAACGCCGCCGCGCCCAGCACCATGGAGCGCGCCTCTACTGCCGCATATGCTTTGCCCGAATGCACAATGGTCAGCGTGAGCGTGGCCAGCGCAACTGAGGGCGCCGCGCCAAACAGCCCGGCAAAGCTTTTGGGGCTCAGCATGTCGCTCAGCGCGGCAAACGCGCTGACGACGATGCCCCCGATCACGAACCGCAACAACTCCTGCATGGCGTCGAGTCTCTCCCGCGGCAGGCGCGTCAGGCGGCCTTCTTCGCGTCGCCGATCAGAGTCATCGCCGCCTGCGCTCCCTTGCAGCCCAGCAGCCGGTACTTCTTGCCCTCGAGCTTGTGGTAATTCACGAAGAACTCCTCCAGCTCCCGCAGGAACTGGTCGGGCAGGTCTCTCACCTTTTTCAAGTACGCGTAGGTATGGTTTGCCTCGGCGACTGCCATCAGCCGGTCATTGCGCACCTTCTTCTTGCCGTCGATCTGTTCGCCCTCGATTACGCCGATGAGCCGCGACGTCACCACGCACCCGGGATACGCAGGCTCATCCATAAACAGCAGCACATCGATTGGATCGCCGTCCGGCGCTTTGGTGCGGGGCAGAAAGCCGAAGTCATATGGAAACGTCATTCCCGCCGGCAGCACCTTCTTCAGCATGAAGACCCGCTGCTCCGGATCGAAAGCAAATTTGTTGTGCGACCCTTTGGGCGTCTCAATCACGACCTGCAGCTTCTCGTCCTTGCTCTTCAGCGGCTTCAGCTTTGTGGGGTCCGCCATGCTTCCTGCGCGCTTTTTGCTCATAGCACTTGCCTCCGCTGATAAGAAGCGCGGCTGCGGGTTGTGTGTTGTACGTCTCTGGATCGGAACAAGTGGCCGAGATGACCGGTCGGCCGCGCTTGCCATTTCGCCCCGTCGCCGTTAGCATCCAACACAGAAACCGGCCTGCTAAGCAGGTGCGGGGAACAACGCTGGTTGAACCAACATTCAATGAACAGGGGTCTGGCTCGTATACATGGCTCGGTGTGCAGTGTCCGCCAGTCCGGAATGCCTAAAGAGCCACGGTCAGGTCCCGCCGTCTTAGGACGGGTTCACCAGCGCTTCTACCCACGGCCCCGCGGGTCGGTTTTTCTTCCTGCGCTCCTCGGAGTAGCGTGGGGCTTCAGCCTCACGAATCCAGCGCTTCAGCATGGTAGGGCTTCAGCCCCGGGTTTTCGATTTATGGTGCAGCATGCCCTCTAAGCACATGCTGCCCAAGGGCAAGCGCCGCCAATCCGTGCGGGCGGAATATCGCGCCGCCCGCACCGCGGAGCAGGAGCGCGCGGAACGACTTGCTGCGGAAGCGGAAGCCAGCGCCAATGCGGAAGTACCGCACGCGGATTTCGATGCGGACGAGGATGCCGATGCGGCTCATCAAGACGAGGCCGTGCCTGCTGTAGTCGAACCGATCCCGCGTAACCTGATCGCGGATGCCTCCGCGGCCGGCAAGCGTCTGGACGCGTACCTCGCAAAGGCCATCCCGCAGATCAGCCGCGCGCGCGTGCAACTGCTGATCGGCGCGGGGCAGGTGCAGGTTGACAACCTCGTCGCCAAAGCAAGCCACAAGCTGCGCGGTGGCGAGGCGATCGCCATCGAAGGCGAGCCGCGTCCCGAACCGCTGCACGCGACGCCAGAGGACATTCCGCTCAGCATCCTCTACGAGGACGAATTCCTCGCCGTGATCGACAAGCCCGCCGGCATGATGGTCCACGCCGGCGCCGGAACAACCGATGATTCCCGCAACAAAGGCACGCTGGTCAACGCGCTGCTGCACCACATGGCCAGGCTCTCGAACACCGGCGGCGAGCTGCGCCCGGGGATCGTGCATCGCCTTGACAAGGAGACCTCGGGCGCCATCGTCGTCGCCAAGGACGACCTCACGCACCGCAAGCTGTCCGAGATGTTCTCCATGCGCCGCGTGAAGAAGACCTACCTCGCGCTGGTGCATGGCACGCTGGAGCAGGATGCGGTCACGGTCACGCTGCCCATCGCGCGCGATGTCATCCGCCGCACACGCATGACCACGCGCCGGCCCGGAGCGCCCGATGCGCGCACAGCGGTCACGCACATCCGTGTGCTGGAACGCCTGGCGACGCCGTACGGCGCTTTTACGCTGGTCGAGGTGCGCATCGAGACCGGCCGCACGCACCAGATCCGCGTGCACATGCAGTCGCTGGGCCACCCGGTCGTAGGTGACACCTTGTACGGAGCGCCGCGGACCATTCCGCTAGTCACCTCATCGCAAAGCGGTTCGTCATCTGCCAAACGCAGCCGCTCCAAACCGCGTCCAATAGAAGGGCCGCAGCTCAACGCAAGCGCGGCAGGCGGAGTGCCTGAACCCGGGCAGCAAGTTCCGCCAAATCTGCATCTCGGGCGCAACTTCCTCCATGCTGCGCACTTGGAGTTTGCGCATCCACGCACCGGCAAGCCGTTGTTGACCAACGCTCCACTGCCCCGGGAGTTGCAGGCTTTTCTGGAGCAAATTCAGCGCACGCGGTTGATAGAATCGAGCGAGTGATATTGATGAACGATGCAAGTTTAGAGAGACCAGGAGCTGCGGTCCAACCGGGCCGCATCCTGGTCCGCACCGTGGGTGTGCTGGCCGTCTTCCTCGCATCGGCCATTTGCTTGTGCGCCCAGACAGCGCCTGCCGCTGCTCCGCCTGCCAAGCCCGCGGCGACTGCTTCGCAGCCGCCATCCTCGTCGCAACCTGCGTCACAAACAGCTGCGCCTGCCAATTCAGACGAGGCAGCTACGAAGACCATCACCGTCGGCGTCAACGAGGTCGACCTCGTCTTCACCGTCACGGACAAGAAGGGCCACTTCATCAAGGGCCTCAAGCTCTCCGACTTCGGCCTCTTGGACAACCACATGCAACCGGAGAAGGTCCTGCGCTTCCAGCAGCAGACGGACCTGCCGCTGCGCGTCGGCATCATGCTCGATACGTCGAGTTCGATCCGCGGTCGCTTCCAGTTTGAACAGCAGGCCGCCATCCAGTTCCTGATGCAGACGCTCCACCGCAACGACCGCGCCTTCGTGGAAGGCTTCGACGTGCAACTGGAACTCACGCAGCCCTTCACGAACAATATCGACCTGCTGAACCAGGGCATCCAGAAGCTTCGCCCCGGCGGCGGCACCGCGCTGTATGACGCGCTCTACTCCACCTGCCACGATCAGATGCTGACCCTGCGCGAAAGCGGCCCTGTGCGCAAGGCGATCGTGATCGTCTCCGACGGCGATGACAACTACAGCCACGCGCTTGAGTCGGACGCCATCAAAGAATGTCAGCGCGCCGAGACCATCATCTACGCCATCTCCACCAACGTCAGCCCGAGCCGCGACAAGGGCGACGACGTGCTGAAGCAGATCGCGGACGCCACCGGCGGCGTGGCGTTTTATCCCATGCGTATCGAAGACGTTGCCAATGGCTTCACCTCCATCGAGGAAGAGCTGCGCAGTCAGTACCTGCTGGTCTATCTCCCATCCGACTTCAAGGCCGACGGCAGCTTCCGCACCATCTATCTGCAGGCCAACGACCGGGCGTACCACGTCCGCGCGCACACCGGCTACTTCGCGCCCCGCGCCTCGCAATAGGCCCGAAATATTCCGTGCAAAATCTGTAACTCCCGCCGCGAAAGTGTGTCCAATCCAGCAGGAGTTTTTTTCCATGGGCACCTTCCCGCGTCTGCGCACCCTCGTCGCCGCCATCGCTGCCTCTGCCGGTTTGTTTGCCGTAACCCTCGCCGCGCAGGCGGCTCCTGAACCGGACTCACGCACGCCGCCGGGAATCCTTGAAAGCCTCAACAATCTCGCCGAGCAGCCCGCCACGCACACCGGCTTCAGCTTTGACCGCTCGGAACTCTCGCTCGCGCAGGACGTTCTCTCGCAGGCGGGCTTGCCGCCAGACCGTGCCGCGGCGGCCCTGACCGGCCTCAGCTTCGACACCTACCGCTACAAGGAGCGCGCCTTCTACACCCCGGAGACGATGAACTGGATTGTCGACACGCTGCACCGCGCCGGCTGGAAGCATCTGGTCAACGGCAACCAGACTCCCGCCAATGACGCCCAGCCCCGCTCCACCATCACCGACGTGTGGCTGCACTTCTCCGGCGCGGACATTGACCACGTCATGGTCCTTGTTCGCGCCACGCATGAGATGAGCCTGGTCCAGGTGGCCGGCGAACTCCGTCCACTCGACCTTGTCCACCTCAGCGGCCACTTCGGCATTCCGAAGGTCGATCCCAACGCCGTGATGGTGCCATCGCCCAACGGCCGCTGACCGCAGCCGCTTCCACAACCATCCGCATTTTCGTTCGCCAGGGCGGTTGCACCGTGCGCAATGCCGCGCAAAGCAAAGGGCC
>DATNEM010000162.1:0-5443 GCA_035552995.1 Acidobacteriaceae bacterium
CGCCGCCTCGATGCCGATCACAAGTTCCTCAAGCGAAGTCTGCGTCTCGATAATGATGGCATCCGCACCCGCCTCGACCAGAGCCTTGGCCTGTTCCTCGAAAGCGCTGCGCACCTGAGCTTCTGTAAACTCCCCGAACGGTTCCAGCAGACCGCCGAAAGGGCCAATGTCGCCGAGCACATATCCATCTTGGCCGTCGAAGGCCTGACGCGCGATCTCCACGGCCGCCTTGTTCACTCCGACCACGTTGTCTGCCTCGGAATGGCGGTTGAGCATGATGCGGGAGCCGCCAAAGGTATTGGTGATCAGGCAGTCCGAGCCCGCCTCCACATAGCGCCGTTGAATGGCAAGCACCCGCTCAGGATGCTCGAGATTCCATGCTTCGCCGCAATTGCCCTGTTCCAGGCCTGCAAGCATCAGTTGCGTCCCCATCGCCCCGTCCCCAAGCAAGGGCCGTTTGCGGATTGCATCCTGTAAAAGCATCTTCATAACAAATCCTTATCCTGAGTGATTTCCTTTTGCGCCAGTGCGTAGTGAATTGTTTCCAGCACCAGCCCCCATTTGTGGTCGCGGCTGGCCGATTCGCAATAGCAGCCCGCGACGCTTGCTTCTCGTTGCCAGGAGAAGACAGCGTCTAGCCGCTCTCCATGAAGAGGTCTCTCACGGTCAATCGCGCCCGTCAGCTGCGACGGATTCGCAATATATTCGCACATGAGAGTGTAACCATCATCGCCCGGAGCCGGCGTGCAGCGCTGATCAAGGATCGGATAGCCGTTCGCGCGCGGGCCCACCTTCACGTTGTACTGAAATGTCAGCGGCCGGCCCATGTTGGTGCAGGTGGTTCCGTCATAGCGAAACACTGCGTCGACGGAACCATCTTCGTTCTCACGCAGCAAAAGACGCTCCTCCGCCCATCGCTTCAAAGCCTTTCGATTTACGCTGTAATTCGCATCCTGGTTCAACGCCGACGCGCGAACGATTTGCTCACCCCAGGATCGCGGAGCGCGACGGTATGGCGCGCGGCGGAACTGGCAAGGACCGAAAGAGCAGTTTTCGCAGGGGACCAGACCGGCGAGCCTGCTGAGTCGCTCGGTGTGACGCGTCAAGCCGAAGACAGCGAGCAAAGTCTTCTTCGGGCGCAACATGCCTGTCTCAAAAACTTCCACGGCCGAAGGAAACGGTTGCCTTTGCCCGCGCTTCATCAGTTCGAGCAGCCGGGGCTGCTCGGCTACATCCCACTCCGGGTACCCAGGACTGTAGTGAGGCAGCACCGCCATCTCCCGCTGCTCCGCCCATTCGCAGAGCCGAGCGCCGGTGGACGCAGCCAGATGTTCGACCACCGCCGAGCCAAACATCTCCAGAAAGAAATATTCGTCCGGCTTCCCCTCCTGCCAGCGCCTGTGCGACTCGGCCTCAGCTTCAGGCCCTGCGCTTACCGCAACAAGGACTACGGTGTGTGCTCCCGCCTGCTGTAGCGTCGCCTGCATTCGCTTGCAGGCGAACTGCGCGCCATCGATGTTAATGACGTCATCTCGAATTTCAAAGTGCTCAGCCTGTCGCGCGTAAAACCATGGACGTCCATTTTTGGAGTACCAGTCACGCGCCCAGTCTGCCAATTCCAGCGCGCGCCCTTCCAGCACCCAGCCACGCGGATAGCCGAGTAGCCGGACGTACTCCTCCGGAAGCACATCGACTCCGGGATGCGCGTCGACCAGTTCGAGGGCTTCGACTATGTCGCGCATGCGATCGGCTCCACAGGCTTGAATTGGCAGCCCTCTACAAAGAAATTGAAGAAACTCGGGTGAGTTTCAAGTCGGCAGTGCTGAACCCTCTTTACCAGATCTTCCAATTCCTGACGCTTCGCTTTTGACAGCAACGCGATGGTCGCGCCTTCGATCGCCGTATTGCCTGCCTGAATGATCTTCGTTCCGTCAAGATTCGGCACCAGCCCAATGCGCCTGGAGGCCTCGATGTTGAGATGGCGCCCAAAGCCCCCTGCAAGATAGAACACGTCAATATCGTCGAAGTCGATGCCATAGCTGGAGAAGACAACGTGCAGGCCCGCGACATTGGCCCCCTTGGCCTGGGCGAGCTCGTTAACGTCGCTCTCCAGAAGAAAGACATCTTCCTCCGGCGTTTTACCGTGGTGCAGCGTGACGCGGTGGGCCTCATCCTCAAAGCGGCCCATGTCATTCATGCGGCCGGTGCGCATCAATTCGCTCAACGCGTCGACCAGCCCCGACCCGCAAATTCCTTCGGGCGCGACATCGCCGATTACACCAAGGCGAAAGCTTCCGTCCTCCTCAATCGAGACTGATTCGACTGCACCATCCAGCGCGGGCATGCCGCATGCGATGGCTCCGCCCTCAAAAGCCGGACCGGCCGGACACGACGCCGCAAGGATCCGGTCTTTGTTGCCGACGATCAGTTCCGTGTTGGTCCCAATATCCATGATGGCGATCAGCCGCTCTTCGTGTGCGAGATCGACGGCCAGCATGCAGGCGGCGGCGTCTGCCCCTACATGGCCGCTGATCACCGGCGCGCCGTACACTCGGGCTTTGGGATGGATCGGCAACAGGCTGCGCAGCCCCGTTTGGACGAGGCTGGTGGAGGAGCGCTTGCCCTCAGCCATTTCGATTTCAGTGATGGACTGGTACGGATTCTGGCCGATGGAGTAAACATTCTGCCGAAAGAAGAGATCGCGCATCGTCGAGTTGCCGACCAGGACCATCTCGTAGATCGTTCGTGGATCGACAGGAAACTCTGTGATGGCACGTGCCATATAGCCCGCCAGGGTTCGCATCAGCAGCTTTCCGGAGTGCTCCGTATCGTAAGCGATGCGCGACATCACTTCGGAGCCGCCGAACCGCTGCGGATTTTCAAACGACGTATCCGCGATCAGCTCGCCGGTCCCCAGATCGAGAAGGCGCAACACTACCGTCGTCGTTCCAAGATCGACTGCAACACCGAGAATCGGACCGGTAGATCGATCGACTTCCACTCCATCAATCAGGATTCTGTCGCCATCGCGTGTGACCGCGGGATCGAGTTGGGGCGCGCGGCTGGCCAGCGGCAAACCAAATGCATGGCGCTCAATGCGCATGTGGCCGCGGCGCATGGTATGGCAGCGAACGTGGCCTTCCTCAGCGATTACGCACGTCTGGCACGAAAGACGGAAGTTGCCTTCAGGTGGTGTTCCGGCGCGGTGGGCGCAGAGAGAGCACCCATGCCTTCCACCACTTCAACAATGCACTCCTTGCACTTGCCCTGCTTGCGGCAGGAGGTGGGTACATCGATGCCGAGGTCTTCGGCGTAATCGAAAAGCGGCCGGCCGCCAATTGACTGGACCGATTGCCCGTTGATGGTGAGGGTGACAGCCATTTGCCCGAAAGGTCCTTACCAGCCTTTCGCTTCCAACTCGGCTTTCAGTGCTGCGGCCACGTCAGGCGCGGAACCCTCCCGCTCCTCTTCGTCGCTCCACTTGAACTGCGCCAGATAGTCGTCCGAGGATTGCAGTCCGCGCTTGGCCGCAAGAATATCGATCTTTGCCATCAGCTCGTCCAGCATCACAGTCACGTCTTCGAAGTCGTCCTCGGCCTTGATCTGCGTCGGGATTTCCTGCCAGTAAAGAATCTTGTAAGTGGCCATCGCGGATTACTCCTGTGCCGCCAGCCGCAAAAACAAGTCGACCGCCGCGGAAGCATTTGCGCCATATCCGTCTGCGCCGATCTCGTCCGCAAAGATCTGGCTGATGGGTGCGCCCCCAATGGCCATCTTAATGTGCGACATGCCCGCCGCATCGAAACCGTCGATCACGGTCTTCATATACATCATCGTGGTTGTCAGCAGCGCGCTCATCCCGATGATAGTGGGCTTGCATTTCTCTGCCGCCGCCATAAATTTATCCACGCTCTGGTCCACGCCAATATCGTGAAGCTCAAAGCCCGCACCTTCGGCCATCATGCCCACAAGGTTCTTGCCGATATCGTGCAGGTCCCCACGAACCGTCCCCATCAGCAATACGCCTTTGGGCTTCGTGCCGGAGTCCTTCGAGGTCAGAAGCGGTTTCAGAACCGCCATGCCCGCCTTCATGGCGCGCGCCGCGATCAGCACCTCCGGAACGTAGAGAACATTGTGCTTAAAGTCTTCTCCAACCACGCTCATGCCGGCAATCAACCCGTCGGTCAGCACCTCCTGCGCGGTGCGTCCCTCGGCGAGAGCTTCTTTGGTCAGCCGCTCGACCTCGTTGGCATTGCCTTCGTAGAGATACTGATTCATCAGGGCATAGTCAGGCATCGGTTCTCCCGTTCAACGGCTGCTTGCAACCACGCTGCTCGAGCGCTTTGCATTGAATTCGTCCAGCGCCTCGAGCATCGCCAGGATATTTTCCCGCGGCATTCCCGGGCTGACGCCGCCGCCCACGGAGAGAATGATGCCTTTGCCCCCCGAGCCCTCCAATACTTCGAGGGTCTCGTCCTTCACCTCGTCCGGCGTTCCGCGCACGGCAATCTCCAGCGGATTCACATTGCCCATCAGGCACATGCGATCGCCAATGCGCCGCTTCACCTCAGTAATGTGTTTCTGCTTGCCCCAGTTCAGCACGTTGAATCCCGTGTCCGGCAGGTGGTCGAGACATGCGTCGACTTCTGCATCGTTGTGGTAGAGCTTCACCCAATCCTTGGGGAAAGCATCGCAGATGCGCTTCAGATACGGGTGCGCGAACTCCATATAATGCTCTTCGTTGATGAAGCCAACAATGTCGTCCAGGATGAAAATGCTTTCGACCGTGTCGCCCATCACCTTCTGCTGCGCTTTCAGCCAGTCGATGATCATCCGCGTGCACAAATCGATCAAGCGGTGCGCGCCCTTGGGGTCTTCCACCAGATCAATCATCAGATGGGTGGTGCCGCGCACAAATCCAGCCGTGCAGAGCGGCCCGCGCGCAGTGACCATCGGAAGAATGTAGCCGGCATCCAGAATGCGCTGGCGGGCCATGCCAATGCGGTGCAGCGTGAGGCCGGCGAAGCCGTCCGCCTCCACTTCATATTCGGGAAAGTTGTCGATGTCCTCCAGCCGATAGAGCGTGTGGTACTCGCTGGGCGTGTTGTCCTGCCAGAACTTGATCTTGGAGCCAAGCACCGAAGGCTCCGCCGCCATCCCATATTCCATCCACCACGACGGGATGAAGATGATGTCGGGAAACTCCTGCATGATCTTCAGATTCGACTGAAACCAGAGTTCCGGGTCGAGGAAATAATCCAGGTGCTTGATGCCCAGATAGCCGGGAATCCACGGGCTATCCACGATGAGCGCCATGGGAATCTTGTCCATCTTCTCGCCGCGCACCGCGCGCTTGAACGTCTCCCATTGTTCGGGACGCATACTTTTACCTCCAGGACGCCTTGAAAGCCAATCCAACCCTAGATCGATCATACCCGCTGAT
>DATNEM010000163.1:0-8540 GCA_035552995.1 Acidobacteriaceae bacterium
CTTCGGCATTTCGCGGCGAATGCGCGCGCCAAGCGGGATCTTGACGATGTGCGACTCAAAAGGAAAAGGCTGGTCCGCAACAGCGACCGGTGTGTTGCCCAGGGCGAAGTACAAATACACGGCGACTGGAACAGCGATCAGGCCAAGGATGAACCCGAAAAATATCTTCATAGTCGTTGAGCCGATACAGCAAGAATTATACGGAGGCGCATGAGCCGGGTCAGCAAGCATCATGGAGGAGCTTGCGGCAGGATTGAAGGTCTTTCCGCAACCCTGATAAACTCTAGCTATGCGTAGTATGGCCCCATGGAAGATCGTGCTTGCTGTGTTGATTGTCGTCGGCGCAGTGGGATGGCTGTCCTGGACGGCGGTCGACCAGAATAAGGAGTACTACGTCACCATCAGCGAACTGAGCGGGCTGGGCGGCAAGGCATATTCCCGGCATCTGCGCGTAGCCGGCAACGTGCAGCCCGGCAGCATTGAGCGCGACGGACCGAATGCAACCTTCGTGTTGCTGGAGCAAGGGCGAACGCTGAAGGTGAACTACCAAGGCGCTGAGCCTCCGCCGGACACATTCAAAGACGACGCCCAGGCGCTGGCCGTTGGGACCTACGGACGCGATGGCGTCTTTCACGCCACGCAACTGCAGGCCAAGTGCGCCTCCAAGTACGCACCGGCCAAGCCGGGTGAAACGCCCGCTCAACGCGGGTCGATGCCGAGCGCAGCACCCGCAAGCAACAATACGGCCATGGTGCAGCCGGCCAAGTAGCGCCGTACGCTCCCTTCTCTCCTTCAATGAACGAAGCAACCATCGCGGCCGGAACGAACATTGCGATGGCCGCCCGGCTTCAGGATGTTTCCAAGCTCTATGGCCGCTTTGCCGCGCTGCGCCGCGTCACGGTGGAGTTTCCCGCCGGCTCATCGACGGTGATCGTTGGAGATAACGGCGCAGGCAAGTCCACTCTGCTGCGACTGGTTGCGGGACTGCTTACGCCGTCCACGGGCAAGGTGGAGGCATTCAGCGACGCGCCCCACCAACAGCGTCACCGGATCGCCTACATGAGCCACGACGCGATGCTTTACGACGAGTTGTCGGCGATGGAGAACCTGAAATATTTTGCCTCGCTGGAACCGCACGCCGGCATGGCATGCAGTTGCACCGCGTCGCCGGAGATGGCTTTGCGTGCGGTGGGTCTGGACCCGGGCTTGACGCGAGCTGTTGGGCAGTACTCGCAGGGGATGCGCCAGCGCGCCTCTCTCGCACGTGCTTTGCAGACTGACCCGGAGATGCTGCTGCTGGACGAACCGTTCTCCAACCTGGATGCCGACTCCGCGCGCAACATGGTCGAGTTGCTGAAGGACTTCCGCACATGGCCGGTCGCGGGGCATTCTCCGGACGGACATGGCCAGCGCGGCCGGACAATCCTGCTGACCACTCACCAACCAAAGCTGGCCGAGCCTCTGGCAGAGCGGACCTTGACCATGAAGGCCGGATCTCTGGTCTCGCTCACGAGCGGCGCAAGTACAGGCCCGTCCGCACCAGGGGCCGAATAGATGGCCCGCGCAGAAAAGTCCGCGAAGACCAACGCAGCGCGCCTGCTGGACTCGCTGGGGATTGCTTACGAGGTGCGGACGTATGAGATCGATCCTGAAGACCTCACCGCGACCAGCGTTGCGAGAAAGATCGGAATGCCCGCCGGACAGGTTTTCAAAACATTGGTCACAAAGGCAGCCACCGGCAAAGAACACTTTTTTGCGGTGATCCCGGGAGACGCTGAACTGGACCTGAAGAAACTCGCGCAAACCGCGGGCGTCAAGAAGATCGAACTGGCATCGCTGAAGGATGTGGAACCGCTGACGGGCTATGTGCGCGGCGGGGTAACGGTAATGGCGGCCAGGACGGCATTCCCGGTATTCGTCGACGAGACCATCGAGCTTTTCGACGTGATCTCCATCTCCGCGGGACTGCGCGGAGTGCAGTTGGTCATGACACCGGCGGACTATCTGCGAGTGACCGATGCAGTCGTCGCGGACCTCAGCAAGCCGTCCGCCAGTCGAGAAAACACCGGGGCCAGCGCATGAACTACGCCCGCCAGGCCTGGTCGCACCTGAAGAAGGACCTGCGGCTCGAATGGCGCTCGCGCGACTCCATCAATGGCATGCTTTTCTTTTCGCTGCTGGTGGTGGTGGTGTTCTCGCTGGCGTTTGACCCCACCGCAATGGAATCGCGCCGGATCTCCGGCGGAATTGTGTGGGTAGCCTTACTGTTTGCCGCCACCACGGCTCTGAATCAGAGCTGGACGCGCGAACTGAAGAACCATGTGCTCGATGCGCAGCGGATGTCTCCGGCGCCTGCGTCGGCCCTGTTTCTCGGCAAGGCGCTGTCCAACTTCGTCTTTGTCACTCTGGTGGAGCTGGTGCTGGCTCCCTTGTTTATTGTGTTCTACAACCTGCACGCCTTGGGGCAGGCATGGTTGTTGTGGGCGGTCATGCCACTTGGGACATGGGCACTGGTCTGCAATGGAACATTCTTTGCGGCCCTGGGCTTGCGGACGCGAAACCGCGAGCTGTTGCTGCCGTTGATCTTGTTCCCGGTATCCATTCCTGCGCTGCTGGGGATGATGGAGGCGACGACGGGAATTCTTACCGGCGAGTTCGACCCCGCTCTCTGGATCCGGTTGCTGATCGCCTACAACCTGGCCTTCACCACGGCTTGCCTGCTTCTTTTTGAAACTGCGCTGAACGCGGAATAATCTGGATCCGCCGGATACCGCCGAAGGGGCGAGCGCGGCGCAACCGTCAGATGCGCGAAAAACATCCCCCGGAGTAAACTGAGATCACTGTGGAACGCCCGCGCATTGCCGGATCGGTGGCTGTCGGCTGGTTTTTGCTGACGCTGGCCATGATCGTCTATGCGACGCGGTTGGCGCTGGTAGTTGCTCCAACCGATGCGCTGCAGGGTAACGTATTTCGCATCTTCTTTTACCATGTACCGCACTCGATGCTGAGCCTGGTGTGGCCTTACGTAAACCTGGTTGCATCGGCCGGTTTTCTTTTCTGGCGGCGGAGAGATCCGTTGAAGGCCCTCACCGCGGACGCCGTTGCGGTCGCCTCCGCTGAGGTGACGCTGGTTTATGCGAGCATCTGCCTGGCGACAGGAATGTTGTGGGGGCGTGTGGAATGGGGCATCTGGTGGACCTGGGACGCCCGGCTGACGAGCATGCTGGTTCTGTGGCTGTTGTATGTCAGTTACCTGATACTCCGGCAACTCTCCTCGGTGGGACAGACGCAAACCCTCGCGGCGGTGCTCTCGATCTTCGCGGGCATCGATGTGCCGATCGTGTATATGTCGATCCGCTGGTGGCGCACACAGCATCCCGCGCCGGTCTTCATGTCCGGCGATCCGGACGCCGGTGTGGACAAGAGCTATTACCCCGCATGGGAGGCGAACATCCTTGCGTGGGCAATGTGGGGGCTTCTGTTGATAGCGATGCGGTATGCCCTGGAGCGCCGGCGGCAGCAGCGCGAGCAGGATGCGGCGCTGAAAGCGATTGAGGATTCCCTGGAGTTCACGCGATGAAGTTGAGCTGGATGTTTGGCCCGACCATGGAACAGCGGCACCTGCTGTATGTCTACGTTCTGGTGTGGGTAGTGCAGGGCGGATATGCAGCCTGGGTGGCTTGGCAATGGTGGCGGACCAGGCCTCAAGACCAATAAGGCCCGCTGTATTCGACCGGATAATCCCTTAAACAAAAAAGCAACGAAGCCGTCGAGCGTTTGACCGGCTTCGTTGTCCGAGGATTGTGTGTCAGTGATGCGGGAGCAGGCTTGCGCCGTATCCACGCTTCAATCGCATAAAACCGGAGGTTTTGGGAAAGTTTCGCGGGCTTCCAAATTTTCTCGTTAAAAAGTCAAACAAACGGGGAGTTTTGGATTGGGCAAGATTACATGCCCAACAAGCAGTTCCAATGAAAATGCTCTAGACTCGCCTAGGTGCAGATTCCGCGGACAGCCAGGGTGTACAGGGTGCGAGAAGCGGCGTGCATCGCTGGGGCCTTGGCCGCTCTGGCGGTCACCGGCTGCAATCGCCATCCCTTCCCGGTCGCGCCCGCCGGTTATCGCGAATTTGCCTACGTCGCCAACAGCGGCTCCAACACCGTCTCAGTATTGGATCTGGTCAATCTCCGGCAGGACCGGACCCTACAGGTAGGCCTGCAGCCAAGCGGTCTGGCCGTCAATCCGAAGCGGGACGAGGCATACGTTGTGAACACCGGCTCCGGAACGGTGAGCGTGATCGACACGGGCCTCAACCAGGTCGTCGCAACGATTCCGGTGCATAAGCTGCCTTACTTTATCGACGTCGATACAGGCGGACAGCGGGCCTACGTTGCAAACAGCGGTTCAAATTCGGTCAGCGTCATCGATCTCGATGCACGTCGCGAGATCGGCGTCCTGGGCGCCGGCGAGCAGCCGGGGCTGGCCCGCGTTTCGCCGGACGGACGGAGTCTGGTCGTCTCGAACCGCGGCAGCGGCAGCGTGTCAATCTATGGCATGGAGCCCCAACCAGCAAAGGGCCCGGCGCTGGGCATACCGTTGCTGAGCGGCAAAAGCGCGGGAAACAGGAATGGCCCGGGCACGGTTCTGCCCAGGTTGCGGGCGACGTTCGCGGGATGTCCGGGAGCAACGGACATCGCGATCCTTCCCTATTCGACCAAGGCGTTCATCGCGTGCTCCGGTGGGCATCAGGTGATGGCGGTGGCACTGGCGCCGGCGGCGGATTCGCGCGCGGTCAAGCAGAACCCATCGCTGGCGACGGACCATATGCTGGCGCTTCTGGATGTGGGCAAGACACCCGTCCAATTGGCGCTCAAGCCGGACGGCGGCCAGATATTCTGCGCGAACTTCGATTCCGACTCGATCTCGTCGATCGACACGGAAAGCGATGAGGTGACGCGCACCGACACGATCGCCGATGGGCCAGTGCGCGGCATCGTAAGCAAAGACGACAGCACCTTGTGGATCGCGAACTTTGGAGCGGACTCCATCAATCTATGGTCGATCGACGACAGCCAGTCCCTCGGCGGCGTGCGCACGGGCCGCGCTCCGGATGCAATGGCCTTCTCCGAGGACGAGCATCTGTTGCTGGCTGCCGATGCAAAATCGGGAGATGTATCGGTGATCCGAACACAGGACAAGAATGGGCCGGAGTTGTTCACGATGCTGCCCGCCGGTGCATCGCCCAATGACATCGTCGTGAAAGCGATGCCGGGCAAACGCTAGCTTTCTCTGACCGCGTCTCGATCAAAGGTTTACGAAAGCCAGCCGCTCAGTTGGAGATGACCATCGAGGCCGTGCTGCTCATATTCCACGTTTTGTTGGCGGTGAACGGAATAGAGAGCGGGAAGGCGTAGGAGACCTTGACCTTGACGATGTTTCCCGGATTATTGCAGGCGGCCGAAGGGGTGCACGTGCCGCCGGCAGTCGGGTAGGTATCCCATGTGCTGGTTGTGGTGATCAAGGATGAAGTGATCGCCGGATAGCCCAGGCCGCGGGCATACGTCTGAATGGCGTCGTTGGTAGAAACGGGGCTGCTGGAGGACGAGCCGCGGATGACCGCATACCGGACGGTTTCGCGGGCAGCTTCAGCGAGGTAGTGATAGGTATAAACCGCCAGGCAGACCTTCATCAGGCCCACCAGAGTCATAAAGAAGACCACAGACGTCATGGCAAACTCGACCAGCGCCGAGCCGCCTTCGTCCTGCATACCGCGCAGACGGCCGGCCACTCGCGGCAGCAAGCGGCGGGTCAGGCAAGGAACCAGCATTACTGCTCCACCCGCATAACGGCCTGACCGGTGACGGTGTAGCTCTTGAGCAGGCCGGGGACGTAGACCAGCGGGTCTACGGTACCGCTGGTCTTGACGGTGACATATTCGATAATGCGCGTTCCGGTGCAGTCTGAAACGCCACAGGTAGAAGCGGAGCCGTCTGAGCACTGGCACCAATAAAGAGCGGTGGCAGTCATACCCGGGACATCGGGAGCATCTTTCTTCGCGGCGTTGGTGACATTTGCGTTGTCGGCCGCGTAGGTGCGCGAGATTGCGCCATAGGCAGCACCGGCGTGGGCGGCGTCATTGACCTCGATAGCCGCGTAGGCGATGCGGCCGAACTCCGCCGCACCCAGAATGAGGGACGTGAGAACAGTCATGCCGATGGCGAGTTCAATCAGGGCGTTGCCGCGATCGGAGCGGAGGCGTTGAGCAAATTTGAAGATAAAGTTCTTCATAGGTTATTGCACCAGTCTTGGCGAAGTAAGGGGCTCGTTGGCATTTGCTGTCGAATAATTCGTGAAGTCGGCAGTTCCGGACATGGAGAGCGCGTGGACCACCAGATCAGCCTGAATGGTCGCGCCGCTGGAACCGGTCAGGGTCAGGGAGGCATTCGGGGTGTAGAAGATACCCTGCAATGTGGAGCCAGTGGAACCGGTGACCTTCATACCGTTGGTATCGGCGGGGTCCTCATAGAACAGAATGCCGTTATACGGATTTGTCGGATCGCTGGGCGCAGAGAGATTCAACGCGCCCGAACCGGTGAGGGACAGCGAGCCGTTGGGCGGCGCGAGATAGATAGTTACGCCTTCACCGGACTTCGGATCTATGCTTGGGTCCATCTTCAGTGAGCCCGAACCGCTCATGGACATAGCGCCATTGATGACATAGACACCTGGCTCGAGGATCGTATCGCCGCTGCCGGAGATGGAGAGGCCGTTATAGCAGACCTCGCCACCGGCAGTGCTTGGACCAAGCACAGTGCCGGTCCCGGTAACGTGCGGATCGGAGAGGCACGAGGATGGGGTGTAGGACGGCGGGGATAGATAAGCCAGCGGGTTGGGGGCCGGCGCCACTCCCGTGACGGGCGTAGGGCTGTAGGCAGTATTGTTCGTAGTGTTATAACCCCCGACGATACCAATCGACGCAGCAGCGAGAGTCGAGGTGCCGGTCATGTTGAGGCCGTTGCTCGACCCCGAATTGATGATGATGCCGCAGTTGGGCATGCTGAGATTGGCCGTGCCGGTCATGCCTACGTCAATGCCGGATGGATCGAGCGTGTAGATGCAGTTGGAGGCGGGGCCGTTGTTGGCAACGGCCGTTGCGCTGACCGTCATCGACGTCAGATGGAAGAGCTTCATGAAGTAAGTGGGTGCGGCCTGAGTTGCAGTGACCCGGTAGCCGGAGGCGGTTATGCTCTCGGTGACGGTATACCCGTTCGCGCCGTTGGTGGCGCCGTTGCGGGCGGCGATGTCAAGTGCTGCCGCATTATCATCACCGTAGCGCCCCTCGGCTGCGGCAGCGATTGCGCCCGCGTCGGCGACCGTCTGCAAAATCCGTTTTGCTCTGAAGAGTGTGCCGACATCGACGGAGAGCCCCGCCATTCCGCAAAGCGTGAAGATACTGAGGGCCATAACGATCGTGGTCTGGCCTTGCCGGTCAATGAACTGCATAAGGATATCGCTGGTTCTCATAGGGTCTGGATCCACAAGCAGCACGTAATACGCGAATTTGGGTTTGTTTTCGATCATGCTCATTGCACCAGCCTCGGGGCGGTGAGCGGCGTGTTGGCGTTTTTCTTGGCATAGCTCTGGATACTGTTGTTGCCGCTGATGCCGAGCGCGTAAGTAACAAGATCCGCGTAGAACGTGGCGCCGCTGGAGCCCGACAGATTCAATGCGGCACTGGGGGCATAGAAGATGCCCTCGATGTCCGATCCGCTGGCGCCGGCGACCTTCATCGTGTTCGTATCGCTGGGATCCTGAAAGAACAGAATGCCGTCATATGTGCCACTGGTCGGCGCGGATAGAGTGAGCGCTCCCGAACCGGTCAGCGAGAGGGAGCCGTTGGGAGGAGCCATGTAGAAAGTGACGCCCGCCCCGCTTGCGGTGCCGGAACCGCTCATCGAGAAGGCGCCGTTGATAATGTACGTGCCAGGGTTGAAAGTGACCGCGCCACTGCCGCTGATGCTGAGACCGTTGTAACAGACCGTTCCTCCCGCTACGGCTGGCCCCAAAGTGACCGGACCGCCGGTGGGATGCGGATCCGGCAGACACGAACTGGAACTGAACGAAGGAGCGGGCTCGAAAGATAGCGGGTTGGCAGCGGGAGCGATTCCGGTAACAGGCGTCGGCGAGAGACTGTTGGGTGCATTGCTGCTGTCCGAATAGCCTCCTACGATTCCAATCGAGAGCGCGTTGATGGCTGATCCGCCGGTCAGAGACAGCGCCTTCGAGCCCGCTGAGTTAACTACTACCCCGCAGTCTGGCATGGTGAGCGTCCCGGTTCCGGACAGACCCACATCGACACCCGACGTATCGAGAGTGAAGATGCACCCGTTGCCCGGCCCGTTATTGGCCACAGCGGTGGCACTCACGGTCACGGAGGTGAGGTGAAACAGCTTCATGAAATATGTGGGAGCGGCTTGGGTCGCAACAACCTGATAACCGGAGGGAATGATGCTCTCGGTAACGGTATAGCCATTTGTCCCATC
>DATNEM010000164.1:0-6855 GCA_035552995.1 Acidobacteriaceae bacterium
AAGGTCGGCTGGGTCAAAGGCCTCCACCGCCTCTACTTCCTCTATGAGGCCGACGACAACTACTGGGACTTCGCCGACCCCGGCCTGCACAATGACACCTTTGAGATCGTCGTCGATGGCGACCGCTCCGGCGGCCCACTCGTCCCGCAGTTCCGCAACAACCCCGACCAGGACTACTGGGACGCGCACTTCTCCATGCACGGCGTGCAGGCGCAGAACTATCACATCTTCACGCCGCACGAGGGCAAGGACTGGGCCATGGACTGGGGCTGCGCGCAGTGGGACAAGGCCCTGCCGTACGCAAATCAGGCACAGAGGTACAGCTTCCGGCCCGGCCAGTCCGGCCACTACGTGCTGGAGTTTTACATCACGCCGTTTGACTACGCAGGCTGCGAAGGCCCGCAGCGCGCCGTCGAATCGCTGCTGACCGAGAACAAACTGATCGGCCTCTCCTGGGCCGTCATCGACTACGACGGCTCGCCCGACAAGAAGAACACCGGCTTCTGGAACCTCTCGCCGGAGCACAAGATGTACGGCAACGCCACGCTGCTGCGCACCTTCCGCCTGATGCCGCTGGAGCCCTCACTGCAGAAGCCCATCGACGCGCACTGGAGCTTTGAAGTGCTCGACGCCGGCAAGCGCCTCGTCGCCTTCCGCGACGAGTCCACCTCCACCGGCCCCATCACCTCCTGGCACTGGGACTTCGGCGACAATACGACCTCCACCGAGCAGAATCCCATCCACCAGTACAAGGCCGGCGCGGAGTACACCGTCGTCCTCGACATCGAAGGCGCCAAAGGTAAATCCCGCTTCTCCCGCGTCTGGGACGTAACGATACGGTAGAGTTCCATTCGGCTCATATGAAACCTCGCTGCCTTATCGCCGCTGCTTTCATTGCTGCCTACACTACCGTCGGAGTTAGCCAGAACATCAGCGCTGGGAGAGCTGAATCCGACAAGAACATTCAGGTGCGCTTGCAATCTCTCGCGAAATTCTCACCCGATCCATGCGGCCCTCCATACGGGGCCGATCAGGACTCCTCCGACATCGAATCGGCGATCTTTCGAGCAGCTACGGACGAAGTAACCCGGGCATTGAACTCAGATTCGACGAGAGCGAAGTCGCCAGCGGAAAGGGCGACAGAAAGGCTGCAAGCTATACAGAAGATCAGCGCGGATGCAAACGCCGCGTGGCCGGATGAGAACCGTTTCCAGTTCGAGATACTCGACCTTTCGCCGGCGCTTGTCGTGAAGCTCGCGATTCGGAGCAACGCGCACTATATTGTCTTCGGTGTTCCAGCGGAGGACGACACCGGGAAGCCGAATCGCAAATGGCGTGAGGTAGGGTCGGATGATGAAAACGACCGCCTCACCTGGCTTCGCCTCGACATCTATCCTTTGCATCGAGGACCAGAAGGCAATCCTCGTTTCCTCGCCAAGTTCATCGAAAGCGGTTGCGCCGGGAGCGTGGGGGTCTCATACGACATACGCGAGTGGACTCCAACAGAGTTCGGTTCGTTCGATCAGGTCATCAAGATATCCGGCGCATTCGGTTGGATGACAAAGTTCCCGGGTTCTCGGAAATCGGAGAGTTGAAGACAAAGGGGCCGCTGATCACGCTTCCCTACTGCTGGTTCTCACCCATCGACACATGGGACAACCCCAGCATGTGTGCTGTCGATTCTTACGACTTGTCCGGGGACACGGTCGAGTTCCGAACGCGAACCTACAATCGCCCAGACCTGCTTCCTGTCGCGAAGGCGCTGGAATACGCTGAGCACCGGGACTATCCGGCCGTACTCGCCTACTGTGCTTCACCAGCAGTAGCGCGGGCGTTGGTGCGTACAGCCCCGTCCTCCGTTTTCGAAGTCGAGCTTAAAACTAAGCGGATCGCGAGCGGTCTGGAGTCGGTCACATCGGACGGCGGCTTTACCTTTGTCGTTGCCAAACACAACGGCCGTTGGCTGGTAACCAGATTCAGCACCAACTGAGCGGCGCGGAAAGTGGGTCTTTCTCGCCCAAGCCGCCGCAAACGCGCTATCCTTCCCCCGCCACGAAAATCTGTCTGAAATCGTTTCACGGGGAGAATTGAAGATGAAGTTCAAGCCAATCTCAGAGCTTTCTGCCGCGTTATTTTTCTGTACCGGATTGCTATTCCCATGCGCTCCGCTCACCGGCCAAAGTCCAGCGGCCCAATCCCCCGCCACGCAAACTCCCGCAAGGCGCCCGCGTCCCGTGAACAACAGCTTCCGTCCGCGCGGTCGTCATCTCATCTACGTTGCGCTACCCGGTTCGCTCGAGCGGCCCGGCTGGGCGAACGGCGTCGGCATCGTGGTGCTCGACGCGGACAACAACTACCAGTTCGTGAAGCGCATCCCCACGTGGGAGTATGCCGGCAGCATGAGCCCCGAGCAGGTCTCCGGCATGGCCGCCAGCCCCGTCACGAACCTCATCTACGTCGCCGCGCGCGGACGCCTCGGCGCCATCGACATGGGCACCGACAAGATGGCCTGGTCCGTCACCCTGGACGGCAACTGCTGCGAGCGTCCGCAGGTGACGCCCGACGGCAGGATCGTCGTCGTGGGCGGCGACCTGCAGGACTACTGGTACGAGGTCGACGCGAAGACGGGCAAGCTGATCGGAAAACTCGAAGCGCCAGCCAGCCCCAACTCGCACAACCTGAACCTCTCGGCCGACGGCAAGACGGCTTTCATGTCGCCCAACAACAAGGTGATGACCATCTCCGACGTGGCCACGCGCAAGATCATCAAGACCATCGCCTTCCCGGACAACATCCGCGTCTTCGTGCTCAACAAGGACTCCAGCAAAATCTACGCGAACAACAACAACTTCGACGGCTTCCTCATCGCCGATGTCGCGAGCGGCAAGGTCATCAAGAAGGTTGAGGTCACCAGCGTGGACTGGAAGTCGAAGTGGTTCACCACGCCCACGCCGAAAATTCCGCACGGGTGCCCCAGCCACGGCATCGCGCTCACGCCGGATGAAAAGGAGATCTGGCTCGCCGACGGCATCTCGAAGACCATCCACGTCTTCTCCAACACCGACGATCCCAAAGAGATCGACACCATTTCCACGCCCAACGGAACCTACTGGCTCACCTTCGGGCTCGACGGCAAGCTCGCGTATTCCTCCTCCGGCGACATCATCGACGTGAAGACGCACAAGGTCATCGGCCAGATGAAGGACGAGTACGGCCGCACCATGTTCTCGGAGAAGCTGCTGGACATCACCTTCGACAACGGCCACGCGCAGCGCGTCTCCAACCAGTTCGCCAACAGTTTCGGCGACTACCTGACGGCCGAGCAGCTCGGCGTCGGCCCGCATGTCACGCCCATGCCCGGCAGCGCGCCCATCACCCTGACGGGCAGTACAGAAGGCCAATGAGGCGTTTTGCATTTCCTCTGAGCGCGGGGCTACTGATCCCGGGGCTGTTTGCCGCTGTCTTAGCCGCCGCACCACAAACCGCACCGCAGCCCGCCGCATCGCAGCCATCAGCGCCGGAACTTTCCGGTCTGCCCGCGGAGGACGCGGCCCGCGAAGCTCAGTCCATCAAAACCGTCTGCGGCCATTGCCACAATCTGGAACTCGTACTGAACACGCCCAGGAGTTATGACGCCTGGCACGACACCGTGCAGAAGATGATTGACCACGGCGCCAAAGGCACGGACGATCAGCTCGACGACGTGATGGACTACCTCCACCGCAGCGTCACCACCATCGACGTGAACTCCGCCGACGCTGACGAACTGGAGATAGTGCTGAATGTCCCGGAGAAGACCGCACAGGCGATCCTCTCCCGCCGCAACTTGAAAAAATTCACTGGGCTGGCCGACCTCAAGACCATTCCCGGCATCGACGCCGCCACGGTCGATTCCAAGGCTCGGATGATCTTCTTCAACTGAGGGTTCCCGCATCCGCGACCGTCAAACCGGCGGGCGTCAGCCCATTTTGAAGAAATCGGCCTCAGGGGCTGAAGCCCGCGTCAGCTTGGCCTGGCTACGGCGTGGCTGAAGCCACGCCCTTTCAAAGCAAACTAAAGCTGACCCACCACAAAGAGCAACTGGTCCAACCACCACTCGCGCAAACCGCCCCAAACGCGCTATCCTTTCCGCGCTCGAAATTCCGGCGCGCTGCAGTTGCCAGACCTCTTGCAGCAAACGCCACGCGCGCCGCGCACAACTTCGCAAGGAGAATCCATTCATGCCCAGCCCAGAAACGACTTCCGAGATCACCGCCCAGCCCACCCGCCGCGACTTTATGAAGACCGCCGGCGCCGTCGCCGCCGCCGCCGCAACCTCCAGCTACGCGGTCTCGGCCTCCGCTGCGAGCTACGCGAAAATCCCCGGCGCGAATGACCGCGTGCGCACCGGCGTCATCGGCTTCGGCGACCGCATGCGCGGCGGCGACATCCCCGCCTTCATGTCCAACGCCAAGGACCTGAACTTCGAGGTGGTCGCCGTCTCCGACATCTGGAAGCTGAAGCGCGAACAGGGCGCCGAATACCTCACCAAGCTCACCGGCAACAAGATCGACCCCATGGTCAACAACGATGCGCTATACGCGCGCAAAGACATCGACGCCGTTCTCATCGCCACTGCGGACTTCCAGCATGCGCGCCACGGCATCGAGGCCGTGAAGGCCGGCCGCGACGCCTACGTGGAAAAGCCTACCGCGCACCGCATGGACGATGCTCGCGCCTTCCTCAAGGCCGTCGAAGGCTCGCAGCAAGTGATCGCCGTGGGCACGCAGCGCCGGTCGACGCCTTCGTACATCAAGGCCGCCGAGTACATCCAGTCGGGCAAGTTCGGCGACATCGTCATGGTCGAGATGACGTGGAACGTCAACCAACCCGGTCGCTGGCGCCGTCCCAAGGACGTGCCGTTGCTCAAGGAAGAGGACACCGACTGGAACCGCTACTGCCTCGGCGTCATCAAGGACAAGTTCGACGCGCGCAAGTATCTTGAGTTCCGCCTCTTCTGGCCGTACTCCTCGGGCATTCCCGACCAGTGGCTCGTCCACCAGATCGACACCGTGCACTGGTTCACCGGCCTGCCGCACCCTCGCTCGGTGGTCGCCAACGGCGGCATCTACCAGTGGCACGACGGCCGCACCAACTGGGACACCATGACGGCGGTCTTCGACTACGGCCCGCTGGACGATTTGTCGAAGGGTTTCCAGGTGCAGTACACCTCGCGCTTCTCCAACTCCGCCGGCGGCACCAAGGAGCTCTACTACTCGAACGGCGGCATGATCAACATGGATACCGGCCAGGTCACGAACACCGGCGGTCTGAATGCTCGCGAAGCCGCCGAGATGGGCATGAAGCCCAACCAGCTCGAGAACTTCTCGCTGCTGGGCGACGCCAAGGTGGAGAAGGTCTCCACCGACGCCAACACCGCCACCGGCCCCAGGGGCGATCCGCAGACCGGCGCCAATATGCGCAACTGGATGGAGTGCGTGCGGTCGCGCAAGACGCCGAACGCCAGCATCCGCTCCGGCTACGCGCATTCCATCGCGCTGTGTATGAACGTTGCCGCCATCCACACCGGCCAGAAGGTCACCTTCGACGAAAAGACGCAGCAGGTGATGGTAGGAGGCAAGCCGTATGACAACGTCTAGGTCAGAACACAAATGCACGGGTGCCCCATCCATGGCTCGGCGTCAGCCGGGTCATGGGTGGGATGTATTCCGCGCGCTGTCCACCTTCGCAGTCGCCGCACTCGTCGCCGCTCCCGCCTTCGCCGCCGCTCCCACCACCGGCGTCGCTGTCACGGTCGACAACGCCGCCCATAAGGTCACCGTCACCATTGACGGCAAGCCTTTCACCAACTATCTCTGGAAGACCAACCAGCGCAAGCCCATCCTCTATCCGGTCATCGCGCCGGACGGAACCACGCTCACCCGCGGCAATCCGCCTCTGCCAGGCGAGCGCACTGACCATCCGCACCACGCGGGCATCTGGTTCAACTACTCCAACGTCAACGGCATCGACTTCTGGAACAACTCCGACGCCATCAAGCAGGACGCGCGCGCCCGCTACGGCTCCATCGACTTTGACCGCATCGTCTCCTCGAAGAGCGGCAGGGACTCCGGCGAACTCGTCACCGAGTCCACCTGGTATCCATCTTCAGATGTCCCCACCGTCGGGGCCAATCCCAAGCCGCCGTTCCTCCACCAGACCACGCGTTACGTCTTCTCCAAAGCCACCATCGCGGGCCAGCCTGTCTGGTCCATCGACATGATCGTCACGCTCAAGGCGCTCCAGACCTCCGTCTTCAATGACGACAAGGACGGCATGCTCGGCATCCGCGTGGCGCACTTCATGGAGTCGGCCACTGCCAAGCCCGAAGTCCTGCGCGACGCCAACGGCATCGCAACGCCCGTCGCCGCTCCTACTGCCGGCGCCACGGGCGTCTACCGCACCAGCGAAGGCAAAGTCGGCGGTGCGGCGTGGGGCACGCGCGCAAAATGGTGCGAACTCACCGGCACCACCCAGGGCAAGGCGGAGACCATCGCCATCCTCGACCACACCGGCAACCCCAACTATCCCACCTACTGGCACGCACGCGACTACGGTCTCTTCGCCGTCAATCCGCTCGGCGCCAAGGGCTTCGACCCCAAAGGGCCCGCGCTCAACTACACCCTGGATCAGGGAAAGTCCGTCATCTTCCGCTATCGCATCCTCGTCGCCAGCAGCACGCTCTCCGACGAAGACCTCAACCATGCCTCTGACGCGTGGGATAAAGTCGAGTAGATGATGACTCAAACCCGTCGCGATTTTCTTACAGCCTCGGCACTCACTGCCGGAGCTGCGCTCGTCTCGCCTCTGCGCGCG
>DATNEM010000165.1:0-3532 GCA_035552995.1 Acidobacteriaceae bacterium
GTGCCCGTCTCGGAAACCATTTCTCACCGCTGACGCTGAGGCCGGGAAAGCGCATCGCCGATGTCCTCGCTCTCCACGATTTCTGAGCGACGCGTGGCGCCCTCGGGTCCATCGTCTCTGGCGCTATCATTACCACATTGCGCCATGCGGCTGAGCGCGCATTAGGTTCGCGTCTCCTCGCATACACGACAGAACGTCGACTGCGCGCTCACCAAATGTGTGAAATGCGCTTCTTGCGGCCTTTGCATGCTGCTCGCCGATGGACGACCTACAGGCCGGCTACAGATAGGTTAATTGTCAGCTCAAGGTGGAGCGGTTCCTCAAAGGGAACCTTAGCTGCCTTTCTTCTGGCGGCGCGCAGTCCACGACCCGCGTCGCGGATCACCAAACAGCAGCAACGCAAACCCTGGATCAGAGTGGCGCCGTGACCACAAGGTATTGGTTGACCTGCTCAATTGTTTATGCAGTATACCAGCGGGTCGGGATGATGGATGCCCCAAGTTCGGAGTGCTGGAGAATGGACGGTCGGGCGGCCGCCACGAGCGACGTGGTTGTGCACCTGCTAGAACAAGCACGCGAGAAGCGGGCATCAGCGGAAAGGGCGCGACGGCTCGCGCGCAGTATCGCGACCGACCGCGTTAGCACGGAACTCGAAGGCTATGCCGAAGATCGGCAACGGGAGGCATGCGAGCTTGAGCAGCGCGCGTGTGCTGCCGCTGAGAGAGCCGCAATCACCTTCGGCGATGATCTGTTGGCACTCATCGAAGAAGCGCGCCGGCGAATCGGGGATATGTATCCATACAGCATCTCGCGCCCGGCGCTGCTCACATAGCTGCGGCACCAATCGAGGCATCCCCAACCGCCCTGCGTACAGGGACGATGTCTCATATCGGTGCGGTCTTCATCGTTCTGAAAACTCGAGCGCCATGGTTGCATTACGGAAAGCAGCCATGTTGGCGCGCGCGGCGACGATCCACCACACGAAGAGCACCGCGCAAGGGCAGATGATCACGTTTGCGCGGCGATTGCGTTGGTCAGCTACTCCGTCTCGCGGATCGCGAGCCGTCCTGGCCTCGAAGGCGCGCGCTTCTGTCGCGTAATCCTGAGCTAATGCGGCGAGGGCTTCGCGCACGTCCGCGCGCTTTGCGTTCCGCCGGAGCGCAAGGCAACGTTCCGCCTGCTTGCGGAGTGAGTCCGCATCCTGCATCGTCGCCGACCTCGTCGCGTTTCTGGATGACCGAGAACCCGTGGGTCCTACGCAGACCATAGTCGCGACATGCAGACGGCGCAATGTGAGCCAGCGCAAAAACGTCAGAGCTATGAGCTCACGCACCAATGGTATCGAGCACTGCGCGCAGCAGCTCCTTGGACCGGAATGGTTTGGGCAGGAAAGTGAAGGAGCTTGCCTCTCCGCGTTCGATTCCCGCCGGATGCCCGCTCATCAGCACGATAGCGACGCCACGCGCCGCGAGTTCGGCCCCGAGCTTTTCGCCGTCTTCGTCGGAGAGCACCATCTCGACTAGGGCGAGTGCGAACCGGCGCCGCTGGAGCAGTGCCCGTGCCGCTGCCGCATTGGCGGCGCAGGACACGGGAAGGCCGATGTCGCCGAGCACGTCACGGATCAAGTTGCAGATCGCCTCTTCGCGTTCAACCACGAGGACGTGGCGCGTCTTCCGCTTCCGCCGCGCAGGGTTCGATACGGGGCGACCCATGGTCCTCCCCCGCAGGCCGCCAGTTGGCGTCCTGTTCTACTCAATAAACGCAGGAGATCACGGAATTCTCTCGCAGCTGGTTTAATGCGGAACCGTGCACGCGCGGTCATGGTTGGCGGTTCTAAATCGGCTCTGCCCGGGAGACTGCCGATGATCGGCTATTGGTTGCGCGAAGAACTCAAGCCAGACATCGTTGACTACGCACAGCGTCACTGCACCTGTGGCGACTGCGATATCCGGCTCGAGAACGAACGAGTCATCGTCGACTTCACAAATGAAGATCGCGCGCACCTCTTCCCCAGCTTGGCTTCAAGAACATCGAAGATGCCAACGCGCCCCAGCCTTGGGTGCGCGCGCTCGCGGCAGCCCACGACATAATCGGCTCAGGAGCGCGGCATCGAGGCCATCAATCTCACTCCGGCGCCTCCACACTGAAATGCGGCGGCTTCAGAACCCGGGCCGCTCACCGCCCCACCCTCTATAATCTTGGGGGAGCAACATAGTCGGCCGGTGACAACCGACAATCCTCAGATGGTACGGTAGCGTGCAACCGTCCAGGGCTCGCCACGTGAGCTTGCTACCTTCTTTGACGCCTCCAATCGTTCTCAGCCTGCGGCGAGAGCCGCCGTAACCGCGTCTGCGTAAGAGGGGCATGCATTCAGCGACGCAGCTCCTCCCGCATCAGTGCAGGCGATGGTAACAGGGTGCTTCACAGCCTCGGAAATCTGAGCCGCCGCGCCCATCAATCCGGCGCTACTCCAGAGGGCCAAGATGAGGAACGTCTTTGCAAAAACTGCGTGCATAGGATGAAAGCCTCGGTCTGTTGCGACTGTTCAAAGGTAAGCCGCAAGCCTGACTGCGTGCTGACAGACAGAAAGATGCAACCCGGATAGTCAGTGCGGGACGTTGGTATCGGAAGCTCCAAAGCAGTCCCGTCGGCGGCGCTCCCGTGACCCGACTTCGGTCGGCCAGCTAATAAGCCGTTTACTCGAAACCGCTCAGGGTTTTACGAGCGGGCTATCGCGTCTTTTCTGCGCGCTTCTCCTTCGCAATCGCATCCGCGATCATGTCGAGCTGGCTTTTGTCTAACGCTTTTTCGGCCGCCGGAAATATCTCGGTCTCCTCTTCCTCGACATGATGCTCGACATTGGCCTGAAGCTCTTTGACCAGTTCGAGGAACTTGTCGCCACCCGCGACGAGGGAGGAGAGATGGGTCAGCATTTTCTTGACCTCTCCATGTTCCTCCGTCGCCTCATCGGCCATGTCCTTCGTCTCTTCGTGTTTCTCGAGTACCGGATAGAAGTGCTTCTCTTCCACCTTGGTGTGGAGCTGCAACTCTGCCTTAAGTCTGGCAAACAGCTCTTCGTGTCGGGCCTTATCCTTGGCCTTTTCCAATTGGGAAAAGATGTTCCGAACTTCGTGGTGATCGTGCTTCAGCAGGTCCCATAGTTTCATCGGTCCGACCTCCTTGGCGGGATGTTCCTGGGCTCAAAAGATCTGCACGTTTGAAACATGGCCGGATCTTCAATGTTCCGTATCCGGGGCCTTTCCGCCGCACATTTGGCCGCACCTGGTTCGCCGGACCGCTGCGGTCGAGGCTTGCCGGAATCGGAGATAGCGTCCCTCAGAGCGTTTGCAGCGGTGGGCGGAGAGAAACCCCATGTCGGACATCGCGGCGCCAAGCAGCATCGCCATAACCCACGGCGCGCAGAACCTGCCGCTGGTTACGGTGGACACCTACAATGAGGGGCTGCGCGATTCGAACGGCTTCTTGGGAGATCGCGCCAGCAGGCGGTCTTTCACCGCGATCCTTGAAGATT
>DATNEM010000166.1:0-6087 GCA_035552995.1 Acidobacteriaceae bacterium
ACGTGAGCAATGTGTTCAACACGGTGCAGTACTCCGGCGTGTACACCAACGTGAATGACACGCGCTTCGGGCAGGTTTCCGGAGCAGCGGGGATGCGGGCCTTTACGTACAACATGAGGTACAGGTTTTAGGGACTAGGGACTAGGGACTAGGGACTAGGGACTAGGGACTAGGCAAGGCGAGGAGAGGCAGACGATGCAACGGGCAATCGCGGCGGTTCTGGCAGGGTGGATGGTTGGAGGATTGGCGGGCATGCCTTTGGCCGCGGCGCAGGCGCAGCAGCCGAGGGGCGGCACGACGACCATCGTCGCGAATGTGAATCGCGTGCTGACGAACGTGGTCGTGCGCGACAAAAAGACCGGCGCGGTGATCAAGGGGCTGAAGGACAGCGACTTCCAGATCATCGAGGACAAGAAGCCGCAGAAGATTACGACATTCGATTATCAGGATGTGGACCAGGCAGTGACGCTCAAGGAGGCGAGCACGGTCTCCGGCGCCACTGCGACGAAGAGCAGGTCGATCGCGGACCTGGTGAACAACGACTTTGCAGCAAAGCCGGAGGAGTTGAAAGACCGGCGGCTGATCGTGATGTTCTTCGACCTGAGCAGCATGCAGCCGGAGGACGTGCAGCGCGCGGTGGACGCGGCGAAAGACTACATCAACAACCACATGGCTCCGGCGGACCTGGC
This sequence comes from Acidobacteriaceae bacterium, assembly GCA_035552995.1. Taxonomy (GTDB): domain Bacteria; phylum Acidobacteriota; class Terriglobia; order Terriglobales; family Acidobacteriaceae; genus Edaphobacter. The sequence goes on from DATNEM010000166.1 coordinate 690, forward strand.
GGCGGCGGTGAGTCTGGTGTCGGGCCTGAGCATGGACCAGGACTTCACCAGCGACAAGCAGGCGCTGTTGAGAGCGGTGAGCAAGTATGACGGCAGCGAGGGCTCGGGGTTTGCGGCCGGCAGCGAGGGTGGGGGGACGGACTCGACGTCGGACGATTCGTCGAGCTTTGTGGCGGACGACAGCGAGTTCAACTCGCTGAACACGGACCGGCAGCTGTATGCCATTCGAACCGTGTGCAAGTCGATCGAGAAGGTGGAGCAGAAGAAGTCGATGCTCTATTTTTCGGGCGGTCTCTCCCGCCAGGGCATCGAGAACCAGGCGAGCATTCGCGCGGCCACCAATGAGTGCGTGAAGGCAGACACGGCGCTGTACGCCGTTGACACGCGCGGTTTGCAGGCAATGAACGTGGTAGGCGATGCGTCAAAGGGCAGCCTGCGGGGCACATCTGCTTACAGCGGCGCGTCGATGCAGAGCCAGCTGAACTCAAATTTCAGCTCGCAGGAGACGCTGGGCACGCTGGCAAGCGACACGGGCGGCAAGCTGTTTGTCGACTCCAACGACTTTGGGCCTGCGTTCCAGCAGGTGCAGCACGATACGGAGGCGTACTACATAATCGGGTACCGCTCGACGAATGCGGCGCGCGATGGCAGCTATCGCCACCTGACGATCAACCTACTGAATCATCCTGACGCGAAGCTTGAGTACCGGCCGGGCTACTACGCGCAGGCGGATTTCCAGCACGCCAAGAACGAGGACCGCGAGCTGGCGCTGATGGAGCAGATGCGCTCGGACGTACCGGCGACGGACGTTGCGGTCTATCTGCAGGCGCTCTACTTCAAGCTGTCCGACGGCAAGTTCTATATCCCGATCTCCGTAGTGGTGCCGGGATCGCAGATCAATGCAGCGACGGTGAAGGACAAGACGAAGGCGACGATCGACTTCCTGGGGCAGGTGAAGGATGCGGCGGGCCTGATTGTGGGCCAGCAACGGCAGACGATCAACCTCTCCCTGGACGCGAACCAGCAGGTTCAAAAGAAGAACGTGCAGTACTCGACGGGCTTCACGCTGGCTCCGGGCAAGTACCACGTGAAGTTTGTGGTGCGCGAGAACCAGAGCGGCAACATGGGCAGTTTCGAGACCGACATCCAGGTGCCGGATATGGCGAAGATGCCGCTGAAGCTAAGCTCGGTGGTGATGTCCAGCCAGCGGCAGCCGGAGAAGGGGAAGACCATCGATCCGCTGGTACGCGACGGCGAGATGTGGGTGCCGAATGTGGCGCATGTCTTCCGCCAGGACCAGCACCTCTTCTTCCTGTATGAGGTGTACAGCCCGGCGAAGGAAGGTGCGGCAGGTGCGCCTGGGGCTGCAGCGCCCGCGGCAAATGCAAAGCCTGATCCGAACGCGCCAGTGCATGTGCTGACGAATATCGAGTTCATGCTGGGCGGCGTGAAGGTCTACGAGACGCCGATGGTGGAGGCCAGTGCGATTAACATTCCGGAGCGGAACGCGGTTGGGTTCCAGTTCGATGTGCCGCTGGCGGGGCTGAAGGCGGGGACATACGTCTGCCAGATCAACGTGATCGACGACGCGGGCGGGACGTTTACCTTCCCCCGCATGGCGCTGCGCGTAACGCCGCCGGCGGCTCCTGCTGCAACGCCGCAGCCCGTGGCTTCAGCGGGTGCGCCGAAGGCTGCGCCGGGAATGTAAGCAAGTCAGCGGCTAGCACCTTAGCGAGTTAGCGTTACGCGGGCCGCACTTCTCGGATGTGGGGCCACTGCTAAGTCAGGAAATACGGAGATTCTGAGCCTGCAGCCCAGAATGACGAACCATAGAATCACTCTTAGCATCGATCGATGCGCCGCTCATTGGGTGCTGCGCGTGGGCCGGCCGAAGACGGTGAAGGCGAAGCCTGCGATGTCGGTGCGGTCGCGGAGGCTGCGGCTGTAGAAGCCGGTCATTGTCAGGTGGCCTGAGACGGGGATGGCGATCGAGGTGAGGAAGCCGTTGTCCTCGCCGGGGTCGGCGTTGGTGGCAGTGGTGACTGCCCTTCTACCTTTGCCGCTGGTGGAGTAGATGATGTTTTTTGCCAGCGGCAGCTCTTCATATGCGGCGGCGTTGAAGCTGACGCTGCGGGTGAGGGCGAAGCTGCTGCCGGCCTGGAAGTGAGCCATGGGGCCGACAGCGACATAGTCACGCAGGACGCCCTGGTTGACGAGCGTGCTGGTGTTGCCATAGCCCAGGGCAACGTTGGGTGTAAATCGTCCCATGTCTTTTTCGAGCCAGTTATTGAAGCTGTAGGTAACCTGGGCGGCTCCGATGCCGTAATGGGCGTTGCCAGACGGAAGTCCTAGCGAAAAGATGCCGCTGTACGTAGAGCGGTGCACCGGCGTGTCGTACTCGAAGTTGAGCACCGTATCGCCCCACGCGCCTTTCTCCGGCGGGCGGACGTAGACGGGCTTTGTCGTGAAGCTGATGTTGGGGAAGGTATCGAGATAGATGTAGGCGGGAACGCTGACGTCCACGCCTACGTGGGGGTTTGGGCGCCATGCCAGATTCGGATAGAAAATGGAGTTCCAACCGCCTCGGGAATTGTGCTGAGAACTGGTGGTCAAAGAGGTATCGAAGGAGCGAAGGAAGGAGAATCTTGAAGGATTGCCATTGCCTTCTCTCGATGCCGCACGGATTGCGGCAAGTTCTTCGAGCTCCGCTTTGGTCGCATTCTGGGCCGTTGCGGGGCTGGTGACCGCCAAACTGGCGAGGCACACGAACACGGCGACACGGGAGAACACACCGGACGTGGGCCTGGTAAGCAGCAAAGCCTGCCTCTGAGGAGCGAGTAGCACAAGGCTAGCAGAGAAGGGGAGGCGGGGCAGCTATTTTATGCGGCGAGTCTGTCGAAAAGCAGATTCCTGCACATTCGACCCGGCGTGCGGGATCGAATGCTGCGGAATGACAAAGCCGAAACAGTCGTTGGCCAGAGCTAGCGTTGGGCCATGGGGACGTAAGCTTGCGGATAGGCGGGGCCGACGTACTCCGCGCGCGGCCGGATGAGGCGATTGTCGTCGTGCTGCTCGATGACGTGGGCAGCCCAGCCGGCGATGCGGCTGACGGCGAAGATCGGCGTGAAGAGGTCGATGTCGATGCCGAGGGTCGTATAGGTGGAGGCGGAGTAGAAGTCGACGTTTGCGTTGAGCTTCTTCTCCTGCTTGACGAAGGCCTCGATCTTCTGCGACATGTCGAACCACTTGGTATCGCCGGCGGATTTGCCAAGGTCATGCGACATGCGGCGCAGGTGCGTGGCGCGGGGGTCTTCCGTGTGATACACGCGGTGGCCGAAGCCGGAGATCTTCTTCTTTTCGGCGAACATCTGTTTCACGTATTCGACGGGGTCGGCTCCGGCGGCCTCGATGGCGTAGAGCAGCTTCATGGTGGCTTCGTTGGCGCCACCGTGCAGCGGACCTTTGAGCGCGCCGATAGCGCCGGTGATGGCGGAGTGCATGTCAGACAGCGTCGCCGCGATGACTCTCGCGGCGAAGGTGCTGGCATTCAGTTCGTGATCGGCGTGGAGGATGAGCGCGATGTCGAGGGCCTTGGTGGCCGTCTCGGAGGGCTTGGCGCCGTTGAGCATCCAGAGGAAGTTGGCGGCGTGGGACAGAGACTTGTCCGCTTCGACGACGGGCTTGCCTTTGCGGATGCGGTCGTAGAGCGCGACGATCATGGCGATCTGCGCTGTCAGCCTATAGGATTTGCGGACGTTTGCGTCATGCGAGCAGTCGTTCTCGTCGGCGTCATACATGGAGAGCAGGCTGACGGCGGTGCGGAGGACCTCCATGGGGGTAGCTGTGGAGGGAACATTGCGCAGCAGATCGAGGACCTTCGGATCGAGAGCGCGGGCTGCGGCGAGGTTCTGCGTGAAGCCGGCGAGCTCTGCGGCTGTTGGAAGCTTGCCGAACCAGAGGAGGTAGGTGGTCTCCTCGAAGGTGGAGCGGGTGGCGAGCTCGTGGATGTCGATGCCGCGATAGGACAGCACGCCGGCGTCTCCATCGATCCAGCAGATCGACGATTTTGTTGCGACGACGCCTTCCAAACCCTTGCCTGGCTGTGCTGCGGACATGTGGAGAACCCTTCACCTTCGCGTGGAATCGTGCCTATCTATCGGTTATAGCGCAGCGGCGAAAGCATTGTCACGGCGGGGCGGCGATGTTCGGACGGGCTGTGGGGCCAGGCTGCGTTGGTGGTGGGCTTCCTGCGTCAATTCGCATGAAATCGGCCCCAGGCGCAGCGAAAGCTAAGCTATAGTCGTCATTGAAGGATGCCCGGACGGGCGCGGAAGGCGCGTGCGCAGAAAGGATTGCGCCGCGGGGAAAGAGGAACGGCATGAGCGAGACCGAACCGGTTGTGGTGGCGGAGCGATCCGCATCGGGTGCGTTTATTGGGGCGGTGGTGGTGGCAGTGGTGATCGGGCTGGGCGCGCTGGCATGGTGCTGGGGCCTGCAGAACCATCTTTCCAGCGATGAGCAGAAGCTGACCGCGGCTGACAAGAAGAACTCCGAGCTGACCGAACAACTGGACGCAACCAATGCCCGCCTGGCGGCAACGACCGAGACACTGAGCCGGAATGTAGGCGCGACGCAGAAGCAGATTGATGCGCGGGCGCAGGCGATCATGGCGGCGCAGCGAGCGGCGAGCGCCGAAACCGCGAAGCTTGCCGCGCAGCAGCAGGACACTGCGAAGCAGGTGGGCACAGTTTCGACCGACCTTTCCACAGTCAAGACGGACGTGGGGGGAGTGAAGACCGACGTAGCGACCACGAAGAGCGACCTGGAAAGCACGAAGAGCCAGCTGCAGCGAGTGATGGGCGATGCGGGTGTGATGAGCGGCTTGATCGCGACCAACCACACGGAGCTGGAGCAGTTGAAGCACAAGGGCGACCGCAACTACTACGAGTTCACGCTGCAGAAGGGGGCCAAGCCGACCCTGCTCTCGACCGTAAAGCTGCAGCTGAAGAAGGTGGATGAGAAGCATTCCCGCTACACCCTCACGGTCAGCGCGGACGACAAGAACATCGAGAAGAAGGACAAAAACCTGGACGAGCCGGTGCAGTTCTACAGCGGCAAAGATCCGGCGCTGTTCGAGATCGTGGTGAACTCGATCGACAAGAACAAGGTGTCGGGGTACCTGTCGACGCCGAAGAACGCAGGCGGCGCCACGGCGCAGTAGCGCACAGAACCCGCATGGCCAGCGGCGATTTCGGCAGGTTGAGTTCGCGGCCAATCTGGATTGCAGGCAAACGCAGAACGGGGGACGCTGGATGCGTCCCCCGTTCTGCTTTGCCTTTGGGTTGGATTACTTCTTCTTCTTTGCGGTCTTCTTTGCGGCCTTCTTGGCTGCTTTCTT
>DATNEM010000167.1:0-8891 GCA_035552995.1 Acidobacteriaceae bacterium
ACCTCCAGCACCCGGCGCGCGCCCGTCACCATCGTCAGCAGATGCAGCAGCTTGCCCTGCGGTGCAGATACATCAATTGCCGGCAATCCGCCTGCCCGGTTGGCCTCAATTGCCGCCTCCAGCGCAGCATCGTTATGCGGAATTGTCGCCGTGATGTACTTGTCTACTTCACCCCACAGGTCTTCATTTGGTTTGCTCATTCGTTTTCAATCGCTCCTCTCGTTCGATCATAAGGCTGTCAGTCGTCCCCAACTGATGCTTCTCCCGAACGCAGCCGATAGACCCAGCAGGGAACTGCCGCGCGCGGCGGACACCCAATCCCAGCGGGGTATTCAATCGCCATGGAATTGCAATCAGCAGAGCACGCGCAACCGCGAGCCCCTGAGGTCGAACCCGAGCGCATACTTGTCGTCGACGACGAGCCCACTGTCCTCCGCATCGTCACGGCGATGCTCACGGTCAGCGGCTACGATGCCTACTCCGCGGCGGACGCGTCCCAGGCGCTGCGCCATCTCCAGGATGACCCCGGCTGTAGCATGGTGCTCGCCGATGTCATGATGGCCGGCGGCGATGGCCTGCACCTGCTGGACTGCATCAACGCCGATTATCCCGGCATGCCCGTCATCATGCTCACTGGGCTCGACGACATTCGCACTGCCACCAGCGCATTCCGCCGCGGTGCAGTGGACTACCTGCTGAAGCCGTTCGACCGTGCCCAATTGCTCGCCGCAGTCGATCGCGCTCTCGATCATCGCCAACTCCAGCGCCGCAACCTCGAATACAGGCAGAACCTGGAGGCCATCGTCTCTGCGCGTACCAGCCGCTTGCGCGCCGCCTTGCAGGACCTCGAACGCAGCTACGACATCACGCTCGAAGCCCTCGGCAATGCGCTCGACCTCCGCGACACGGAAACCGAAGGCCATTCCCGCCGCGTCACCGCATACACCGTCGCCCTCGCGCGCGCCATTGGCATTGAGTCCGGCCAGCTGAACATCATTGCCCGTGGCGCCTTTCTGCACGACATCGGCAAGATCGCCATCCCCGACCGCATCCTGCTTAAGCCCGGCAAACTCACTCCGGGGGAACGCGAAATCATGCGCGAACACTGTCTGCGCGGGTATGAGATGGTGCGCAAAATCCCGTTCCTCCGTGAAGCCGCCGAGATCGTCTACGCCCACCAGGAGACCTTCAACGGCTCCGGATACCCACGAGGCCTGCGCGGCGAGGAGATTCCCCTGGGTGCCCGCGTGTTCGCCATCGCCGACACCCTCGATGCCATAACCTCCGACCGCCCTTACCGCAAGGGCCGCAGCTTCGCCGAAGCCAGCCTCGAGATTGCCCGCTGCAGCGGTGACCAGTTCGATCCCAAAATAGTTGACCTATTTCTCCGTATTCCCGAATCTCTCTGGATCGACCTCCGCAGCCGCGTCGAAAGCAGCGCCTGCAGTGTCCTCAGCATCAGCGCATAGATAGCAGCAAATCGATCCTTCGCGAACCTCACAAAGCGAAGAAATCCGCGTTTATATTGCTCAAGGACATGGCTTCAGCCATGCCGCCATCGCCCCGAAAGAAATGCGGCTTCAGCCGCTGAGCTCCGTATTCGGATCGAATCAAATCCGTATTTGCGCCACGGTCTCGCCGGAGCTAGCATTCATGCTGTGTGCGATTAATCCGCATGGCCTGGAGGTTCTTATGGCGCCAGATAAAACCAAGCTTTCGCCCGATCAACTCACCGCTCTTCTGCGCGACCTTCCAGACTGGAAACTCGAGGATGGACAGCTCGTCCGCACCTGGACCTTCAAGGACTTCGTCGCAGCGATCGCCTTCGTCAACCGCATCGCCGAGCTGGCAGAGCAGGCCGGCCATCACCCCGACATCGACATCCGCTACAACAAGGTCAAGCTCGCCCTCGTCTCCCATGATGCCGGCGGCATCACCGCGCGCGATGCCGACATGGCCCGCCAAATGGGCGAAATCTCCTAATGGAGAGGCGCGAAATGCCAACTTTCACGGCCCTCTCCATTTTTCAATAGATTGCCCCTTGCATTTCTCCGTTTTGTGGTATGCTGTCTTTCAGAGCGGCCCGTCGCTCGAAGAATTTCGGCCTGAATAGCCCGGCCGATACAAGTTGCGTCACTGGCCTCCCGGCACGGATGGCAACATCCGTGCCGCCTTTTTTTGCCTGCAAGCCTGCCCACAAGTCAGCCAACAGGGAGAGTCTCCGCATGGACGGCCTTGTAATTTTTCGACGCACGGCCGCGCAAAATCCTGCATCCCATCTACAATCAGCGATAAGCTAGGACAAACCACAGTTTCAGCAAGGAGAGACGACGATGACCAAGGCCGATTTGGTGGACCGCGTAACCGCCGTGGGAGACCTCACCCGCCGTGACGGGGAGATCATCGTCGATACGCTATTTGAGTCAGTTATCGGCGCTCTCAAATCCGGCGACAAGATAGAGATTCGCGGCTTTGGCAGCTTCCGCACGCGCCAGCGCAACTCGCGCATCGGCCGCAACCCCAAGACCGGCGAGCGTGTGGATGTCCCCGCGAAGCGCGTGCCGTTCTTCAAGCCCTCCAAGGAGCTGCGCGATTCGGTGAACCCTGGCGGCGTGAAGAGCCTTCCTAAAGGCGGGGCCGCGAAGGTCGACACGCATCATCCGCCCGCAATGTAAGCTCCGTACGGATCCCTTCGCATCGCGCGATCCGCAGTCCCTCAAGTTTTGAAAAATCCAAAGACCACTCTGCATCATCTATAGGGGAGGGAAGCCCCTTATGCCGATCGCAACGGAATTCTTTGTCCGTCACGCCTGCGCCATCCTCTTCGTATGGGTGCTTGCGGAGCAGCTCGGCCTTCCCATCCCCAGCATTCCCGTCCTGCTCACGGCAGGAACACTCTCGGCAGCGCATCGCGTGCACAGCTTCTCCGCGCTTCTCGTAGTCGTTCTCGCGTGTGTCCTCGCGGACTCCCTCTGGTTCGCGCTTGGCCGTCGCTACGGCAACGGCGTCATTCGTCTGCTCTGCCGTTTTTCGTTCGAGGCCAGCACCTGCATCTCGAAAACAGAAGACTACTTCGGCCGCCGCGGCGCGGAAACGCTGCTCTTCGCCAAATTTGTCCCTGGCCTCTCCACCGTCGCGCCGCCCATCGCCGGCCAGGCAGGGATGGAGTACTCCCGCTTTCTGCTCTACGATCTCTCCGGCTCGCTGCTCTGGGCGCTCAGCTTCCTGCTTGCCGGCCGCTTCTTTGGCGACATCGCGCGGCGTAGCCAGGCATTCTTCGGCCTGCTCAGCCACTTCGCCGCGCTCGTCTTCGTTCTGATGGTGATTGGCTTCTTCCTGTGGCGCATCATCAAACAGCGCCGCTTCGTCGCTCAGGTGCGCGAGCTCCGCATCGAGCCCGCCGAGGTCAAGGCCATGATCGACAGCGCCTCCGCCAGCGGCATCGCCGAGTGCCACCCCTACATCGTCGATCTACGCCACCCGCTCGACTATCTGCCCGATCCGCGCGTCCTGCCTGGCGCCGTCCGCATCGGCCCCACCGAACTCGAAGCTATGTCCGACCAGATCCCGCGCGACCGCGACATCATCCTCTACTGCACCTGCCCCTCGGAGGAGACCAGCGCGAAGGTCGCCATGCAGCTCCACAAGCTTGGCGTCACCCGCGTGCGCCCGCTGCGCGGAGGCTTCGACGGCTGGAAGCAGGCTGGCTACCCGCTGCACGACTACATCGAGGAGCCCGACGTCGCCGATGCGCCCGCGCCCCAGCAGGCAATCCCGGCGCAACAGCTCAAATCCGCCTGAACCGATACTCTTGCGGGTGCCCCTACCCAAGTCGCAAGTCCCTTACCCGAGCCCGGCTTGGGCGCAAATGTTAGCGCCGAAGACGCGTTCTAATCAGCCCAGGGCGAAACCCTCGGTGGCAAGCCAGGCAGAGGCCGTCGAGGGCCGAAAGCCCGATCTACGAGGTTCGGCGCCTGAGCTGACTGCATAATCATCTCCCCGCATTTGGGAATTTGCTCTAAGGCCGGCGGCGCAGCTCGGGTGCTGCTTCCATCTTTGCTGCGGATTGCGCCGCAACATCCTTGACGGAATCGCGGGCAAGCAGGGTCACGTCGTGAGAGTGGGTGAACACATTGCCCTCATGGTGCTTCGACGTCCCCTGCACCGTCTGGAGCCAGATGGTCTTTCCGGATGCATCCTTGACGGTCCACTCGAGAAAGACATCCATCTCGCGATTGGAGAATGCAAGTGCTGAGGTGCTGGCGTGTCCGTTCACAAACTTAGGAATCAGAACCAACGGGGCGTCGCTGGATGCGGGGACCGCGGAGGCGACAGTAACACTAGTGAACGCGTCCTTCAATGCGGTTGGCAGCTCTGAGCAAGCGGTCTTTCCCACCTGGAATGTCTCGCGACCGGTCGTCCAGGCGGAGCCTTGCTTGAACGTGGTCGCGCAGAACTCAGGCGTAAGCACGAGAACCGCATTGAACGGAAGCTTGGTCGCGGCAGGAAGGGAATCCTGGGCGCGAACGGCACGGCCGCCTACCGTGAAGAAGACGATGCTGCAGGCAACCACAGCGAACGGGAAACGGTGAAGACTTGCCATTGGCTATTCCTCAGAAGGTTAGGTTCAAGGTGGATTGCTTGTCCGATCCCGACCAGGCAATCGGGAACTGGATGTGAACCTTCGTACGCATGCCCTTCTTCGGGATCGCGATATAAAGGAATCCGTGTATGGTCTCGCCGGGCGCAACCGTTCCACTCTGGAGTTCTCGCAGAACGAGGTTCTGTTTGACCGCAGACTGACTTTGAGCCAGACCTCCTGCGATAAACGGCCCTATCCATGGAATCGCGGCAGTGGTAAAGAACGCCGCCCTCTGGCCCGGAGTGTTATCGACGGCGGGGCCGCCCTTCGGCGGCTCAGTGCCGTATGTGATCGCTGCTTTGTCAATTATCAGACTGTCGAGTTTCGATCCGTTATGAATTACGACGAAGAGCGGTAAGAACCCTTTGGAAGCCATAGCGACGTGGAAATAGGTCAGTTGATCCTGAGGGGCCTCGACGGGGTCTAAGCCGATGGTTACGGCACCCTGCTGTGACGAGACCGCATAGTCGTTTGGAGACTGCAGCGGAAATTCCGGAAATGCCTGCGCGCCAGCTCCCGATACGGCAAATAGCAGGAGCGCGAGTGCGCTAAACTCCCGTAGGATGCATCGCTTCCGCATGATTCCAAGGCCGTCAAACACCGTACCAGCGCGACAGAACGCGGTCAACTGAAAACACAGATTGTACCCTGCGAATACAACGTGACGGCCCATCCCCCGCATCGCCCCATGTCAAGCCCACGCACTTGAACTTCTCGCCTTACTCATTGTTCGCTCGTAAAAATATTTGGTAATAACCGACTTGGCTAACCAGCAGGATCAATTCATCGCGCGCCGAAATACGGTAGTGGTTACGGCAGCTACCACAAGGAAAAACGCGATCGCGCCCCAATCGCGGGTGTGGCGAGAATAATATCCGAACCCGATGGCAACTACCCACGCCACAGTCTCGACCGCAAAACCTCGCCGCTTATTCATGGCAGCCATGCTAGCAGGCCAGCCGGTAAGGGCTGGCCTAGCCAACCGCTGTTTCGGAATTCCGGGATACTTCCAGATAGTGCGTCCGCCGTCTGAAAACTTGTCAAGGCTTTGCACTTGAACTTCTCGCTCTAACTTACTGTGTGCGCGCGAAATATTTTGTTGCCCAAAGTGGCATAGTAGTTTCGCGCCACTCGCTATAATGGAAGTAGATAAGAAACAGGCCCGGCGATCATCGTCGGGCCTTCGCACTTTAAGCCTTTCTGACTTTCCGACTCGCTGCTCCACTAAGTCCTTTGTTTTGTTGGACGGCCAATGTTTTCAAGATCATAGCCGAAACCCAAGTGTTTTCAAGATCATAGCGAAAGAGATAGGGGGGAGGGGGTATTCCCGACCGGCTCACTCACCCAGCCTGAACACCACCGTGACGGTTGTCTCCACCTCCACCGGCTCACCAGTCAGCAGATATGGATGATAATGGGCCGCCTCGACTGCATCCAGCGCCGCCTGCCGCAGCATCGGAGGCCCGCTGACAACATGCGCGCTCTCGATCTTGCCGGCTTTCGAGATAATCGCCTCGATGACAACAGGCCCCTGTATCCCCGCAGCTTTTGCGATCGGCGGATAAGTGGGCCGGATTGGCGCTAACAGCATCCCCGCCGTAACCCCACCCGATACGTTCACAGGCCCTGTGATCGCCGGCCGCACAACCGTCACCTCGGGGCCGCCAGATGGAAGACCCGGCATCAGGTTCGGACCCCCGCCAATCGTAAGGTTCGTGATTGTTCCGACCGGCTCATCGCCCGGCGGCGTTCCCGGCCGCAGCGTGAAGTGCGGCGTACCGGAGTTAGCCTGAGCAACTGCTGAAGGCGCCGTCGACCCCGCGCTCGGCATGTTCGACGTGCTGGTCCGCACAATCACCGGCGGCCGCGGTGGAAGAATGGGTGCGGTCAAATGAGGGATCTCTTTCAGCAGCTTGATCGACTGTGGCCGCATCAGCGGAATCACCACAATCAATGTGGCCAGCATCAGTTGAAACGCCGCCGACCCAAATGCCGACCAGCGCTGCGTACGCGACGTAACCAGTCCGCGCGACTCTACCAGGCTTCCCTCGAACATAAGGCACCTCCGTAACATTCACGGCTGCGGCCCTAAAACTTGGGACCGCCGGTGCGCACCTGCGAGGGGATGCGTCCTGCTCCAATAGACACCGCATCCACGTAAAGGTTCCCGCGCGCTCCTTGCCGGAAGATGCGCGTTTGGACGAACAACGGAGAACGTAGAACGAACAACGCGGGAGCAAGGGAACTACAATTTGGCTTCATGGACACGATCGCTACGCCCGCGTCTTGTGACGGCGCCACAACCAGCGCCACAACCGCGCGTCCGCCGTCAACACGCGTCCTGTCCGTCGACGTCCTCCGCGGCCTCACCATCGCCCTGATGATCCTCGTCAACGATCCCGGCGACTGGTCCCACGTCTATTCGCAGCTCGACCACGCGCCTTGGAACGGCTTCACCCTCACCGACTTCGTCTTCCCCAGCTTCCTCTTCCTCGTCGGCATCTCCATCGTGCTCTCCACACAGGCGCGCATGGCCCGCGGCAACTGCCGCGCCACGCTCACCGGCCACATCTTCCGCCGCGCAGCCACTATCTTCGCCATCAAGATGTTCCTCACCGCGTTCCCGCACTTCCACTGGACGCACCTGCGCATCTTCGGTGTGCTCACGCGCATTGCCGCCTGCTATCTCGTCGCCGGCCTCATCTGCCTCGCGGTCTGGAACTCCCGCCGCCGCGCTGCCATCCTCGTCGCAATCACAGCCACACTGCTCATCGGTTACTGGGCACTTCTTCGTTTCGTCCCTGTCCCCGGGCTCGGCATGCCGGGTCGCGACATCCCATTCCTCGATCCCCACGCCAACCTCGCCGCGTGGCTTGACCGCGGCTTCAACACCTTCACCCAGCACTGGCTGCACACAGGCTCGCTCTACAACCACGACCGCGATCCAGAAGGTCTGGTCACGACTCTGCCGGCGATCGCGACCACGCTGCTCGGCGCCATCAGCGGCCTGTATCTTACGTCAGTCGAAATCTCCCGCAACGCCAAGGCCCTCCTCTTCGTCCGCTACGGAGTGCTCTTCGCCGCGCTCGGCCTCGTTTGGAGCCGCACCTTCCCGCTCAACAAGAACCTCTGGACCAGCTCCTACGTCCTCTTCTCAGCGGGCCTCTCACTCCTGCTTCTCGCGCTCTTCTACTGGTCGATCGACATTCGCAGCATGAATGAAAGCAGGGCAGGGAAGGCGCTCCTCTGGCCATGGCTCGTCTTCGGCTCCAATGCCATCACGGCCTTCGTCCTCTCCAACTTCATTGTCGAACTGGCCATCTGGATCAAGGTCCCAGCCGGCCCGCTCGTCAATCCTGCAAATCCCTCGGCACACATCTCCGCATGGCTCTGGGCCTATCGCCATCTCTTCGCGCGCCACGATTCGACTAACATCACCTCGCTGGCCTTCGGGCTCGCCTTCACCGCGCTCTGCTTCCTCCCCAACTGGATACTCTGGCGCAGGCGCATCTTCCTCAAGGTTTGATGGCGTGCATCCGCTCTATTTGCACGTCCCGGTCCTTTCTGGCAGCATCACGATGGAGGTTTTATGAAAGCGCTCTCTGCTTCAGCGTCAGGCACGGTGCAACTAGGCGACCTAACCGTCAATCGCATGGGGTATGGCGCCATGCGGATTACCGGGAAGGGCGTCTGGGGCCCGCCTCCCGACCGCTCCGCAGCAATTGCCACCCTCAGGCGAGCGGTCGAACTTGGAGTCAATCTCATCGACACGGCCGATTCTTACGGCCCCGGCGTGTCCGAAGAGTTGATCGCGGAGGCGTTGTCTCCGTATCCCACAGATCTGGTGGTCGCGACCAAAGGCGGGTGGGAACGCGTCGGCCCCGGCCAGTGGACTCACAACGCCTCTCCAAAGCATCTGGAATCGGCGGTTGAGGGAAGCCTCAAAAGATTGCGACTGGAGTGCATCGATGTCTACCAGCTCCATGTGCCCGACCCGGCGGTTTCGTTCGATGCATCCATGGACACGCTGGCGCAGTTGCAGAGTGCAGGCAAGATACGGCATATCGGACTTTCCAACGTCACCGTGGAGCATCTTGAACGAGCGCGTAAAATTGTGCCGATCGTTTCCGTGCAGAACCGCTACAGTTTCGCGGACCGTGAATGGGATGGTCTGGTCAATCGCTGCGACGAGCTCGGCATTGCCTTCATGCCCTGGGCGCCGTTGCGCCAAAACCGCGAAACCAACAGC
>DATNEM010000168.1:0-3094 GCA_035552995.1 Acidobacteriaceae bacterium
TCAGGCCAACGGTGCAACTTCATGAATTCCAAGCAGTTGCCTTCGTCGGAGAAGTGAATGATTGCCTCTTGCAGTGTCTTTGGCTGTTTCATAGGTTTTATACTAGCCTAATCATCTTGATTCGTCAACTATATATTTACCTTAGTTTTCTCCGCCACGTACAATAGAAGTAGGAGAGTATTCGGCCGTTCTGCCGGATCCTCATGGGTGCTAAGTTACTGAAAAGCATATGATTAGCCATAACTCCAATCCGCAGAAGAACATAGCGGCAACTTACCTGGAATCTAGATCTTGCGTTTTTCGGGGGGGGGGAGGGGGGCTATGACCGAACCTATCCGTATAGGCACCCGCGGCTCCCAGCTCGCACTCTGGCAAGCCAACCACATCGCCCAGGAGCTCCGCGCCCTCGGCCACGAGGTCGCCATCGAGATCATCCGCACCACCGGCGACCGCCTTCAGGAGACGGCCACTGAACCCACCCTCTCCAAAGGCATCTTCATCAAGGAGATCGAAGAAGCCCTCGCCGCCGGCGAGATCGACCTCGCCGTCCACTCGCTGAAAGACCTGCCCACCGAACTCGACCCGCGCCTCACACTCGCCGCCATCCCTCGCCGCGCCGACCCGCGCGACGCCTTCGTGTGTGACGAGTTCTGGGCGCTCCACGCGCTGCCCATCGGCGCGCGCATCGGCACCACCAGCCCGCGCCGCCGCGCGCAGATCCTCGCTCTCCGTCCCGACATCACGTTCATCGATCTCCGCGGCAACGTCGATACCCGCCTGCGCAAGCTCGCCGAAGGCCACTGCGATGCGCTTGTCCTCGCCGCCGCAGGACTCGACCGCCTCAATCGCGCCGAGTCCGTCCACCAGCGTTTCGATATCGACGAGTTGTGCCCCGCCCCCGGTCAGGGCGCGCTGGCGCTTGAAACCCGCGCCGCCACCTACGCGGTCTTCAGCTCGCCCGAGCGCGACAACTTTATCCGCGCGGCCGTCGCCCAGCTGGACCACCCCGCGACCCGCTTCTCCGTCGAAGCCGAGCGAGAAGTATTAGCCGCGCTCGGCGGCGGCTGCTCGGTCCCCATCGGCGTCCACTGCGCACCTGTTCCCGATCCCCACAGCGAGGTCGCCGACGGAGCCGTCGCTGCATGGCGCATTCACGCGCAGGTGCTCGCGCCGGATGGCGAGCAGATGGTCTGCGGATTCATGGAAGCGCCTATCGGCACGTCCGCACGCGATCTGGGCCTCGAACTCGCCGCGGACCTCAAACTCCGCGGCGCAGACGAGCTGCTCGCGCAGCCCGCCTGATCGTGCTGGCTATTGATGGACCGCCTGCGTGTGAACAATGACGATCTTCGTGTGCCCGTCTTGCTCGCTGGGAGAGACCGTAACCACCAGACCGTCGCTGGTCCCGCCCGATTGCGTCCCGCGTTCCAGCGTGGTCCCGCGTGCGGTCTGGTTCACCACTGCACTGTCGCCGAGCTTGTCCTGGTAGAACTTCACGACGTCACCCGGAGAGTCGCTTGTAGTGAATGCGGACGTGACCACCGAGTTGCCGGCAATCTTCATCCGCATCGACCCCTGGTCCATATGCGTCGAGCCCGGATACGGATCGATGCCGAGGTCGTCCGTGCTCACCTGCGCGCCGCTGCCTGCCGAGAAGCTTGCGCCCGCGCTGTGCAGCGCACGATAACCCATGAAGCCAATCGCCGCCGTACCGAGAATCCCGAGACCGACGATAACCGCGATCACGATCAGCACAACCTTGAGCACGCCACCCGAACTCGACTGCGGCGCGGCAGCATACGTCGGCGGCGCAGTATAAGCCGGCGGTACAGCCGCCGCCGGAGGGGGAACAGCGGCAGGCGCAACCGCGCCCACGGGCGCGCCACATGCGGGACAGAAGCCAGGACCGTCGGACGGCAGGGACGCACCGCACTTCGCACAAACAGCCATAGAAAATCTCCTTGAGGATCAGGGCCGGCGCGAGAATACGCGCGGTCGAGGGAACGGCAAAAAGCCTACTGAAAGCCATTAGCTGAGTCAACGAAGATTTGGGTGCCCCTCGCAAGAGTCTTACGCCTGCTAGAATCGCAGCGCGAAAGAGAGATGGGAACCATGCGACCTTGCCTCCCCACGATCGTTTCGGCTGCGGTAATAACCGTGCTGCCCGCGTCCGCCGAAAATTCGGTGATCGCCGCTGCAGCGTCGCAGGCCGCGCCCTCGCCGTTTGCGCTGCCTGACACGGAATGATTTCGGCCGATCAACCTCTTGTGGGCAAGCGCATTCTGGTGACGCGCGCACCACACCAGGCGTCCGAGCTGGCCGACCGGCTCCGCGCTCTCGGCGCCGAAATAATCCTGATCCCGACGATTGAGATTGGTCCGCCGAAGTCCTTCGCGGCGCTCGATACTGCTCTCGCGCAACTAGCGACCTTCGACGTGATCGCCTTTACCAGCGCGAATGCAGTGAGTGCCTTTGCGGAACGTGCACGGCATCTCGGCATCGGCCCTAAGCCAAAGCGCATCGCCGCGGTTGGTCCTTCGACAGCGAAGGCAGTGGAAGCCCTCGGTCTGCGCGCGGATATCATCCCTCCGGTCTATACCGCCGAATCACTGGGAGAAACGCTGCGCCCGGAGGCGAGTGGCCGCAACGTTTTTGTGGTGCTCGCAGAAGCCGCGCCGACGACACTCCACGATGCTCTGGTTGCCGCCGGTGCGCGCGTCACTGTTGCCGCAGCCTACAGCAACCGCATCCCTGCCGTATCGCTCAGCGCCATCCACGAACTCTTCGGGAATGAATCGCATTGGCCCGATGCCATCACCTTCACCAGCGCCTCGACCGCGCGAAACCTCACGGCCCTCGTCGAAAGAGCAGGAGCCGCCGTGCCGCATGCCGTCGTCCGCGCCTCCATCGGCCCCATCACCACGCGCGCACTTGCTGAACTCGGCCTGGGGCCGCAGGTGGAAGCCCGCGAAGGTACGATCGCATCGCTGGTCGACGCGCTCGCTGCGCACTTCTCTGCACACGGCTGACCAAATCGGCGCTGAATGAACCAAAGTTGTATTGCCGCTACCGCCTGTGGCGAGAGGAAATCGAG
>DATNEM010000169.1:0-7932 GCA_035552995.1 Acidobacteriaceae bacterium
TCCCATCCCCCATCGGTAACCAGCGGTCGCGCAACTTTCGTGGAAGGGCATCGCCTAACCGATTTGCCTGAGAATGGTTGTCGAAGGGGCTCGCGGAAGGACAGCCATATCCCGCGACCGGATCGCTTCTCTATGACCCCATACGTGTGCTCCCAGTTCGCTGCATCACTGTCTGCCGGAATCCCTTACGCGCCATTTGTGCCGCGCCTCGTCTGGAACCTATGGGTAAACGAATCCGGCCAGGACATGATCGAATATGCGCTCGTTGCCGCCACCATTGGCCTGGGCACTGTCGCCGGGGTCCATGGCTTGGCTTCCTCTGTCGCCAACTACCTGAGCATCGTCGACGGAAAATTCGATCACTCGATCCCGCACCACTAAGCCGCCAATTTATTGGCGCTGCTTGTGCTTGCCGCCAGGTTTTCGTGGCAAGATTGCTCATTCAGTGGAGGTAGCGGTCCCGCACACGCACGGGCGTTCGTCTAACCTTGCAGTAATGCCTCGCGCCGCCAGATATCTCTTCCTCGCTGCATTTTTATTACCCCTGCCGATTTGCGGACATTCGCTCGTGGCGCAGGATTTCTCCCACGACTCGGCGCAGCCTGCGCCGCAGACGCCCCTGATCCAGCAGGCGAATGACGCTCTCGCGAGCGGCGACTACTCCGGCGCACTGAAGCTGCTGACTACGCTGAACGCGCAGCTTCCCAACAATCCCCAGGTGCTGTATGACATCGGGCTCGCGCTTGATGCGCTGAGCGATGCGGCTCCCGCTGCGTCGAACTCCGCGCAGACAGCGGCCACTTCGTCCTCGTCCTCCAATGGCGCGCCGCCGCCCACAACTGCGGAGGGTGCCTACCGCGCAGCCATCGCGGCGGATACGAACTTCGCGCCCCCGCACGTGGCCTTGGGCCTTCTGCTCGCGCGCAATGGCAATTCAGCGGATGCCCGGGCGGAGTTCGACGCGGCCCTCGCAACCACCGACATTACTCCGCCGCTGAAGGCACGCGCGTTGCGCGCCCGCGCGCGGCTCGAACTCACGGGCGATCCAACACACGCCCTTCCGCCCAACCCCACCGCCGCCTCGGCCGACCTGCTGGCCGCGCTCCAGATCATTCCCGAGCAGCCCGAGGACATCCTCCTTTCGGCCCAGATTGCCGAAGCGACACCCGATCTTGCCACCGCGGAGCGCGCGTACCGCCGGTACCTCGCCCTGCCCGGTAATACCGGCGATCCGGCCGCCACAACCGCCTTGGCACACATTCTCCTCGTTCAGCGACACACCGCAGAGGCCGAGGCCTTGCTCAATCCGGCGCACGCGGCCCACCCCGACAATCCCGCATTCACGGCGCAACTCGCCCAGGCATGGATCGACTCCGGCGACTCCGCGAAGATCGCCCGGGCGGTCCCACTCGTCGAGTCTCTGCATATCGACAACCCAGGCAATGCCGCCGTTTCGCGACTGCTCGCGCGGGTCTACGCGGCGACCGGGCAACCGGAAAAGGCCGATCCGCTCTACGCCGTGCTGGTCGCAAGCGGCTCTGTCAAGGCCGACCCCACCCTCGCGACCGACTACGCGGAACTCCTGATCCGGCAGCACCGGCCCGCCGAGGCAGAAAAACTGCTGAAGCAGGCGCTTGCGAACCCACACTCCTACGCCAGACCCGCCGACGAGGCCGACGCGGCCCTGCACCTGGCGTTCGCCGCGCAGGATATCGATGACCCGAAAACAACATTGCAAGCGCTCGCATTAAGTGCTACATTGCAGCCACCTTCACCCGCTGCGCTTTTCCTCGAGGCAACGGCGAATGACGCATTGCATCAAAGCAGCCAGGCCCAGGAGAATTACAAGAAATTTCTCGCGGCCTCTGCCGGAAAATATCCCGATCAGGAGTCTCAGGCGCGCCAGCGGATCGCCGTCCTACAACACGCGAAGTAGCAGGTTGGCCGCAACCGCTGGCCATGAGTGAGACTCAACTCAGCCCAGCGTTCCGCCGCCGTACGAAGCATAAAGATCACCTTGAGGTGACTTATGAAAGCAAGTCTTCGTTCCGTTTCCCGCACGTCGTCACGGCCCGCACCGCGCCTCCCGGTATCCCTGCTCGCCGCATCGCTCGCACTCGCCACGACAGCCGCGCTTACGCCTTCCGCCCGCGCCGCCGCTATCGACGAATCCGTCCCGACATCCGATGTCCTTACCCAGCTGGAGCAACGCGCCAGCCAGGCCAGCCCGCGCGAACAGGCATGGCTCTATACGGAACTGGTCCACAGCATGACGGAGAAGGCCGGCAAGGAACTCTCCGACGGAGACGACAACGCAGCGCAGGCAACGCTCAAGCAGATCAACCATTACGCGCACCTCATTCAGGCCTCGCTGGCCCGCAATACCAGCAAGCTGAAGAACGCCGAGATGCTGATGCAGCACACCACCTTCCGCCTGGCCCAGTACATGCATCTCGCCTCGGGCGACGATCGCGCTGAGATGCAAGCCACGCTCAAGCAACTGGACCAGGTGAATGATGCGCTGCTGACGCAGGTCTTCAAGCACTGATCTTCTCCGGGGCCGGTTGCGATATCGGTGGCGCTGCGTCAGAAGCCGACATTTTTCCGTCTTGATCCGTCCAATCGGTGTGCATCCGGGTCAAGTCTTTCTCGTCCCTTGAAAGTGAAGAGCGTACTATCTTCTCCATGAAATTCGCCCGCCGAGCCGCACTCCTCGCTCCCGTACTTGCCATCGCCGCCGCGCTGCCCCTTCGCGCGCCGATGGCCTATGGCCAGATCCAGGCCTCCGCGCTTTCGGACGCCGAGGTCGAGCAGGTGCGCGATGCCCGCTACGTCCCTGCCAACTGCGTTCTGCTGTTTGCCAAGTTTCTCGACGACCGCACGCAGCGGATCCACGACCTCTACGCCAAAACCCGGCAGCCTGGCCGCGAGACCGACACACGGGAGCTGATGGAGCAGTTCACCTCCATCGTGGATGAGCTGAACGACAACCTGGATGATTACGGCCCGCGCCACGCGGATCTGCGCAAGGCGCTGCCGAAGATTCTCGCTTCGGCGGACCGCTGGGCTACCGAGCTAAAGGCGCCCCCCGAGGACGAGAGCTACTCGGTCGCGCGGAAGCTGGCGCTTGAATCGATTCGCGACCTGCGCGAATCGACCACGGAGCTGGCTTCCGAGCAGGAGGCATGGTTCAAGGCCCACCCACCGGGCAAAGAGTCGACGGAGAAAAACGGTCCCATCGACATCCCCCGCTAGCATTTGTTCTGTTTCGACGCTAATCAGCGGGCATCCGCGTGGGGCCGATGCCCGCCCTTCTACCGTGCTATGTGTTTAACCGCGGCGGGTCGGATTTTGCGGCCGCCCGCCAGCAGCAGGCCGGCAATTCCGGTCCCTAAAAGCAGCAGGGAAGCAGGCTCCGGCGTCGCTGACGCGCTGACGGCCGCGCTCGTTCCTGAAAACGGCTCGCCGAATGTGTTGAGGACCGCTCCATTTTTCGAGTCACCCACGCCGTAGGTCAACCCGATTCCCGGGATGACTCCATTGCTCCATAGGTCGACGGTGTAGCCGCCCTGCACATTGAACAGCACGCCGTAGATATCCAGCAGTCCGCCGCCGAATGGATACGGGCCATTTGGATCGCCAGGCAGGGGCGGAGGGCACACGGCCGGCGAATTGCCCGCCGGGTAAAACAGGTTGTCCCATGAAAATCCAAAACCGCTGCCCGGGCTGCCCGGAGGCACAAACGTTCCGTCGGCATTGATTCCTGACGGCAGCGACGTGGCCTGCACTCCAGTAATAGCGCCCGAAAAATTCGCCACGGTGTCGGAGAACGTGCCGGTGACGCCGATGACCTGTTGTGCGCCGGGTACGCCCGGGACGGGAGTGTTGGATGTGGTGAGCAGGCCGGAACCGCTCATGCCTCCGCCGCTGAAGCCAAAGGAATAGGTGTCCGCCTTCGCCGGCATGGCGCAAATAACGATGGTTACCAGAGCAAAAGCCGCAAGGAGATTTGGGCTGGGTCGATACTGCGCAAGTGGAACACGATTTCTTGGAAGCAACTTCATGGGTAATCCTCGAGTGAAGGAATACGTGCCTGCTGAAGCAGGAAAAGAAACTTAACATCCACGCATAACGCTCGTCCACAAACTGCGAACAATCGTCGTGATGCAGTCAAATCGTGTCGCGATGAAATGAAAACGCCAACTTCCGGAAGGTTCAGAGCATCCGGAGATGCGCGCTGACGACGGCAAGCTGTTATGCTTTTGCGCAGATGAACCTCCCCTCATTGATCATCCGCTCCTCGTCCATCCATGCTGCCGGCTGCTACACGACGGAACCTATCCGCAAGGGCGCGCGTGTCTGCGAGTACGACGGCAAGCGGCTCTCCAAGCCGGTCGCGGACAAGCGGTATGCGGACCGCCCCGTCACATATCTCTTCACCTGCGGCGAGAACCTGGTGATCGACGGCTTCGGCACCGCGATGTTCCTGAACCATAGCTGCGATCCCAACTGCGAGACGGTGCAGCACGAGGACACGGGACGCATCTACATCATGGCAATCCGCAACATCGAAGGCGGGGAAGAGCTGACCTACGAGTACAACCTGCACGACTCCGAGGAGGAGGGCGCCGACTGCTACTGCGGCGCGGCGGCTTGCCGCGGCACCATGTTCAGCGAGGAAGAAGTGAAGCGGCGAGAGCGCAGGACAAAGAGAAAGGCCGCGCAGACGAAGTCCGCGCAGCCCTGAACCCGCATACCGCCGCGGTCAATTTTCATCCGTCAGAATGTCGGCGTACGCGTTGATCACGATGCTTTTCGCATTGCCCGGAACTTTGCCCAGCGGGATGCTCTGTTCAAAGGTCGTGTTGCCGCGCATTGTGAGCCCGGCAAAGTGGGTCACCTTTCCGTCCGCCATCTGCAGGTACAGAGGCACGATCATCGCGAAGTCGGAAGGCACGTTGCTCTGAGTCAGCTTCAGGTAACCGATGGTTGTGCCGTCGGCCTTCGTTTCCAGCCGCGAGCTCACAGCGTAGTGCGGCAACGTGGTTCCGTACACCCACTCGTTGAAAAACCAGTCGAGCTTGCCGTTGCCGTCCAGATCGAGTGATCTGGGCATGGTTCGCTCCATTGAGGCCTTCCAGTCCTCCGTCGACGCGGCCTTGCCGGAATACTCCTTTACGAACTGCTGCATAGAATTCTTGAAGGCGCCTTCGCCGCCGTCTTTCGCCCAGGCATACTGCATCTCCAGCATGTGTAAAACGTACGCTCCTTTGCTGTAGATCAGGTCTTGATAAATGTTTTCCCCGGCCTTGTCATTGTTCAACCGCGACCCCATGGTCAGCGGTCCGGCATCGATGGCGCGGATGCCATGCTCATTCTTCTGGACTAGCAGTTTCTGCTGCTCCTTCCAAAATTCCAGATAGTCGTCCATCTTCTTTGAGGTGTTTTTCTTGTAAAGGCTGACGGAAAAGTGCGCGAAACCTTCACTCATCCACTGGTCACGGTAGCTGTTGAAGCCAACCAGTTGTCCCCACCACTGGTGCGCCACCTCGTGAGGCGTCACCACGCTCCAGTAGCTGTCGTTGCCCAGGCCACGAAGTCCCACCGCATTCTGCGTCGTCGCGTCCCAGAAGCCGCAGATCGGCAGATAGACCAGCATGGGCCAGCTTTGGCCGTAGTTGCAGGCTGTCTGCTCGGTCAGCGACACGTGATCGTACGGTAAATTGCCAAAATACGCCGAGTAAATTTGGACGGCCGCGGTTCCTTGCGCCACCTGCGTCTTTAGGGCGCTCGTTGCATCGAAGCCGCCGATACTCGCATTGCTCAACTCCTCGTAAGCCTGCGGCAGTTGGGTGTCGGCGTAGGCATCGACCACAAAACCCTGAGGCGTCTTGCCTTCCTGGCTCTTGAACGCCCCAAGATTGAAACCGGCCACGGCGATCGGTGTCTGCGTCTCCCACACGACCCTGGTTCCCCCGCTCTCCGGTGTGGAACCGATCTGCTTCCCGGTTGCGACGACCTCCAGGCCCTTAGGCACATGGAACGCCATGTGGAAGTTGGCAAAATCGCCCAATTGCCCCTGGCCGTTGGGATACCAACTCTCACGCGCGCCGCCCATGAGGTAATACGTATCGTTACCGTCGGCGCGCAGCGCGTCCTTGCCTGCATATTGCACGAGCAACCGAACCATATCGCCTGCCTTGGCCGGCTTGGGCAGAATGACCGCGAAGTCCGGGTCGAGGTCCTTGCCCTCCTGCACGAAGTCCAGCGGTGTACCGTCTTGCGCGAAAACTCCCGAAACACGCAGCGTGGGATACAGATTCAGCCGCAATACCCGTACACCGTCGCGGTGTACCTTGAGCGTAGATACGGCGGAGTTCTTCATCATGCCGGAGCGTTCCAGCGTGACATCCAGAGTCTCATCGACGACTCTCGCTCGCTCACCGCGCTTCGCAGCCTCCACATCCGTCGTGCGGTAAGCCACCCAGGGTTCGATCGATTCCACGTCCCAGGTCGCCAATTCCACCTCGTCAGGTTCGGCATACATCGCTCCCTCCGGGTCCACAACGAAGAGAACATTCCGGCCGGTTACAAGATTTCCTGCTCGAAATGACGCCAGAAAATACTTGCCCGGGCCTTCGCCCAGCACATCGGCCAGAATGCGAAGGTCGAGATTGTTGTGGATTGTCTTGCGAAATACCTTCTCCAGGTCTTCCGCGGCGCCTTTGGCGTGGGCGCTGGATGGGGACTCTCCTCCGGTCGATCCTTTGCGAATCTCTTCGGCAGTGCCGTCGGTAAAGCGCAGCACCAATGTGCTGAAGTCCTCTTTCATCTCTGGCGATTTGGTCAGCTGCGCCAAAAGTTTCTGTTCGCTGTTTTCCTTTGGGGCAAGCGTAAAGGTTCCCTTGCCTTCGAAGACGGCGCCGGTAAACCGGCCATTCACCGCGGTGTAAAAGTAAAAGCTCCCGGACTCGAAATGGAAGATGGCGCCTTCGCGATCGAGCGTCAGATTCTTGACGGCGATGCCATCCCCCGCCGGCAGGTCGGCGCGCAGGTCAGCGTAGGCCTTGTCGGAGTTGGCTGGTCGAGCAGGGCCAGCGGGTGTGATCGGCGCAGTGGCGGTCTGCGCAAGGGCGCCGGCCGCCCAGAACAAGGCGGGGAAGAGAATAACTCTGGAATCCATGCCGCCAAATTACAGCCGAAGACCTGTTGGCGCAATAAAAATCGATGTGTTGGGCCTGCATCGTTCGGGCAGTTGTGCGGCTGTAGTGTGGACTGCGCCTCCTGCGGCGTCCACACGTTTGCGGGCGGTACAATCAGATTCTGTCCCGCATGGCCTACCAGGTTTTAGCCCGCAAATATCGTCCCCAGCGCTTTGCCGACGTCGTCGGCCAGGACCACGTCACCGTGACGCTGATGAATGCGCTGGCGCAAAACCGCATTGCGCACGGCTATATCTTCTCCGGACATCGCGGCATCGGGAAGACGACCATCGCGCGCATTCTGGCGATGGCGCTGAACTGCCGCAACCCGATCGGCTCGGAAAAAAGGCCGACGCCGGAGCCGTGCGAGGCCTGCGAGAGCTGCACGGAGATTCGCGCCGGAAACGCAGTCGATGTGATCGAGATTGACGCCGCCACCAATCGCGGCATCGATGAGATCCGCGAACTCCGCGATGCCGCGCGCTATCGCCCCGCGCGGGATCGCTACAAGATTTACATCCTCGACGAGGCGCACCAGATCACGGACGCTGCCTTCAACGCGCTGCTCAAGACGCTGGAAGAACCGCCCGACCACATCGTCTTCATGATGGCCACCACGCAGCCGGAGGACATTCCGCAGACAGTACGGTCGCGCTGCCAGCACTTCAGCTTTCATGCGGTCAAGTTGGTCGACATTCTCGCGCAGTTACGCTCCATCGCGGACGCAGAG
>DATNEM010000170.1:0-2221 GCA_035552995.1 Acidobacteriaceae bacterium
TCGAGCTCTGCATCCGCCGTGATCCCAAAGGCCTCTATGCCAACGCTCTGCTCGGCGAGTTGCCAAACTTCACTGGCATCGACGATCCATACGAGCCGCCCGTCGCACCCGACATCCATTGCAACACCGCCGGAGAGCCCCTCGCAGACTGCGTCGCCAAGATTCTCATCGCTGTGCAAACGCAAACCTCAAGCCTTGTTCAGCAGGCGTCTGGGCGCGCCTTAGCTTAGAAATTCGCGGATTCCCTTCAAGCCCCGCAAACAATCAACTCGTCAATACGCTGGAGTCTTGTCCAGCCGGTAGTCCTCGCCGAACTTGTTCTTGTGGTGTGCCATCGGATCAGCCGCGCCCTCCAGCGTGATCTCACCCAGATGCGCCGGCGTAGCACCTACCTGAACGGTCCGCTCCGTTCCGGCAGCGCGCGCGGACTCGCTCCACACATGCATCCGGTAATTTCCCGGCGGCACGTTATGAATCGTCACCCCACCGGAGGCTGTCGAGACGCCCCAATACGGCGTGCGTAGCGCAACTACGACCGCGCCCATCTCAGGATGGATATTGCAGAAGATGTAGGACACGCCTTCGCGATCAAAGCGCACCGCACGGGTCGTACCGGATTCATACAACCCCAGGTCGAACCGCTTGCCGTTGAACAGCGAAAACACGTTATGGAAGAAGGGGTCCTCGTTGGGGAATTCCACGCTGCTGCCCGCCGGAACCACCAGCAAATGCGGCGTGAACATCTTGTCCTTCTGCACCAGCCGGAAAGGCCCGGGATGCCCCATCGTCGCCGGGTTCGCGTCCGGCTGAAGCGGCGTCAGCCAAACCACCACCTCGGCCGCGCTCGGCGTGTGCCGGTGCGTTGCGCCTGGCCGGCCTTCTACCGCCACGTGCGCCGTCACATCGACGCCCTGCGCGAGTGCGCTCGCACATAGCACCAGCGACAGAACGCATCCGGTCGTCTTCAGCATTGACTTGCGTTCCACGGCTCTCCTCATCAGAACTGGAACCCCACCGACAGAGTGAAGACATTCAGCGTGTTGACCGAACTGTTGATCGGCCAGCTCCAGATCCTGCGGTACTCCGGCGAAAGGATGATGTAGGTCTTCGGCCGGTAGATCATGTTCGCCACCAGCGCGCGGTTGCGCGCACGCAGTTGTGTCGCGGAAGAGCCCACAGGCTGCACCACTGCATGGAAGTCGCTCGCAAACCCGTCGTCCAGTCCCATCGCGAGGTCGGTTTCCAATTGCTCACTGAAGCGTGTCTTCCACTGCGCCCAACCGCCGATCGCGTTCAGCCCGTGCAGCACGCTCAGGCCACTCACCGGGCTGGCGCCGATGACCACATCCTTGTACACACCGCCGCCGAGTCCGCCGATCGCCCGCCCGCGATAACCTTCGCCGCTCAGTTCAAAGTAGCGCGCAAATGGAATCCGCCAGTCGATCGTCGTCGCCCACGAATCCAAATGCTGCGTGTAGGACGTGCCCGCATATCCCGGATAGGTCTGCCGGCTGTAATATCCGCCCGCGCCGATCTCCGCGCCATTGCCATCGCGCGTCGCATACGAAAAACGCGACTCATACGCCGGCTGCTGCGTAAGTTCGCCCGGACTGGCCCCACGAAAAAGTTGATTTGGGTTGTAACCCGCCGACGAGGGGTCCCACAGCCCGAACTCAACCTGCACGCGGTCCGTCTCGCGCACCGGAAAGCGATGGGCATAACGCAACTGCGGCGCCCAGGTCCACAGGTTGCCCGCCCCTGCCAGCGACGGCTCTGCCACGGTCGCGAATGAGGTTGGCGAGCGCGGCGAAATTAACGGCGCGACAATTCCTGCCTCCAGCGAATCGTTCTTCCAGTCGAAATCAATCGCCGCCGTTCTCATGCGCACCACACCGGCCGAGGTGCCATAGCTGGTGTAGGCCAGACCATCGAAGAAATCAATGTTCACATTCGCCGACGTGCGCGCTCCGAAAACGCGAGGCCCATCACCCTCCACGCCGAGGATCGTCTGACGGAAGCTGGCGCCCATGCTTCCATCGCCTGAGGTCGCCGTCGGGCGCACTGCCACAGCGGGCAAGTCCACATTGTCCGGCGCGCCATGATTCAGGAACCCGTTGAACAGGATCAGCCCAGTCACGCGCACCGGATACTTCGAGGCGCTCTCGACCTTAACCTGGTCCAGTACTTTCACCGCGGCCTCGGTCGTCTCCTGCCGCTCCTC
>DATNEM010000171.1:0-6015 GCA_035552995.1 Acidobacteriaceae bacterium
TTCCTGTTCGTCTTCACGTACATCATGCCGCACATGTCCGGCGGCGGCGCGCTGAACCCAACTGCTGCCATGTCCGGAAGCCAGAACTTCTCCACCGTCCTGCTTCCAGGCCTCATGGCGGTCGCGATCATGTTCTCTGGCATCGCGGCCGTCGCCCTGCCCCTGGCTCAGGAGTTCGGCATCACCCGGGAGATCGACGACCGCGTGATGTGCCCGCTGCCCATCGCCGCCGTCGCAGTCGAGAAGATTTGCTTCTCAGCCCTGCAGAGCATCCTTGCCGCCTCCATCGTCTTTCCGCTCGCCTGCTTTGTGCCGGCAACGCCGGTTTACGCGCACGTCTTCAGTTGGCCGTTCCTGGCGCTTGTTCTCGTGCTCGCATCGCTGACCGCTGGCGCGCTCGGCCTCACTATCGGCACCACCGTCAAGCCGCAGCAAATCTCGCTGATCTTCGGGACCGTCGTCATGCCTATCACGTTCCTGGGCTGCGTCTACTATCCATGGGCGCAGTTGCAGCCGCTGCCCTGGCTGCAGTACGGCGTGCTTGCCAACCCCATTGTCTACATGAGCGAAGGACTGCGCGCCGCGCTCACCCCCGGCGTCCAGCATATGCAGCCCGTCGTCATCGTCGTCATGCTCTCGTTCTTCTGCCTCGTGCTCACGCTCACGGGTATCCGCGGCTTCCTCCGCCGCGTGATCAGCTAGCGACGCGCTGGATGTTCATGAACAAATAGTCCATCGGCCAGTCCGGCTTCACCCCGTGCTGCCGCACCAGCGTCGCGAGCTGCGCATAGTGGCGGATCGCATGCAGCATCGAATGGAACAGCACGGTCTTCCGGCTCGCCCGCGCCGGACCCAGCGTCCGCGTCATGAAGTCGATCTCCTCATTCCAGTCAATATTGCTCGCCAGCAGCTTGCGCACTATCTCGGCGGCGCGCTCATGCGTCGCGTAGATCGACGCCGCCGAATCGAACGGAATCTGCGAATAGTCCGATGGCGGCTGTCCGCTGAGCTGCTCTGCATAGCGCAGCTCCACCGCAACAATATGCTGCAACAAGCCAGCCACGGTCATTACACCCATCACATCGCAAGGCATCGCCAGAATCTGCGGATTCGTCTCGATTAATGTCTTCCATTTCGCTGACGTCGTCTCCAGCCACGCCATAATCTCTTCCGCACTCAATGCGGGTTGCGCCATAACTGCCTCCGTCTTGTCAGTGAGTTGATCTCCAACTATCGATGCTCGGAGACTGCGCCTCGTCGCATGAAATCTCTACAGCCCATCTCGTACAGCCCGCCAGCCGATATCCCGTCGGTACTGCATGCCTTCAAATGAGATCTTCTCCATCGCCGCATACGCCTTGTTCAGCGCACTCTTCATCGCCGACTCGCCCTCGCCCTCGCCAGCCACGGCCGTTACCGCCAGAACACGACCGCCAGCGCTCACTACCGCGCCATTCTTCGTGGCCGTACCCGCGTGAAACACCACAACATCCTCGTCACGTACCGCCGCATCAAGTCCCGCAATCGGCAAACCCTGCGCATATTTCCCTGGATATCCGCCGCTCGCCGCGATCACGCATACGCTCGCGCCGGGCCGCATCCTCACATTAAGGTCGTCCGCCGTGCCGTCGATCGCCGCTTCGAACATCTCCACGATATCCGTCTCCAGCCGCACCAGAATCGCCTCCGTCTCGGGATCGCCGAAACGGGTGTTGAACTCGAGCACCATCGGCCCACGCGGAGTCATCATCATGCCGCAGAACAGAATCCCTTTGAACGGCGTGCCCTCCGCCGCCATCTCATCCACCACGCGCTGCGCGATATTACCGCGCAGCCACTCCATCATCTCAGCGCTCACCAGCCCATCGACGGTATAGGCGCCCATGCCGCCGGTATTCGGCCCCGTATCGCCCTCGCCGATGCGCTTGTGGTCCTGGGCCGCAGCCAGTGCAATGGCATGCTTGCCATCGGACAGCGCAAAGAACGACACCTCCTCGCCCTCAAGAAACTCCTCGATTACTACCTCGCGCTCGGCCGACCCCAGCAGCGTGCCCGAAAACATCTCCGCTGCCGCCTGCTCTGCCTCGCCATGCGTCCCGCAGATCACCACGCCCTTGCCCGCCGCCAGGCCGTCCGCCTTCACAACCACCGGCGTCTTGAACCGCTGCAACTCATGACGGACCTGATCGATCGTCGTACACACCGCGTACGCCGCCGTCGGGATCTTGTTGCGCCGCATGAACTCCTTCGCGAACGCCTTGCTCGTCTCCAGCCGCGCCGCCGCCTTTGTCGGCCCGAACACCCGCATCCCCCGCCGTTCCAGCTCATCCACCAACCCCAGCGACAGCGGCACCTCCGGCCCCACCACAACCAGCTCTGGCTGCTCCGTTTCCGCCACGCGCACCATCGCTTCGAGATCGCCAGGATTTGCCGGCACGCATTTCGCCAGCGCCGCCGTCCCCGCATTGCCCGGCGCGCATACCACCTCGCTTACCCGCTTCGAACGCCTGAGCGACCACACGATCGCATGCTCGCGCCCGCCGCCGCCAATCACCAGCACTTTCATCGTCCACAATCCTCTTTCAAACTTGTCATTCTGAGCCGTAGGCGAAGAATCCCCGCATCTCTGCGGCCACAAAATTCAACTCCGCCCCTGCCTCGGCTGCGCCACCACAAGGCCCCTCGGTGTCGGCAGCATCACCATCGAGATCAGCCCCTCCGCCTCCATCTTCTTCGCCGCATCGCGCACCACCTTAAGGTGTGAACTGGCATCATGCATCAGGATCACGCCGTGCGGATTCATCTGCGGCAGAAACCGCTTCACCTCCGCCTCGCGGATCGGCATGTCCGAATCCGAAAACAGCAAATCGATCGTTCCATCCACCCTCATCTCGAGGCTGGACTCATTCCGCAGCTCCATCCACTTCCGCCACGGCGAAGCCTCCAGCCGCCCCTTTGCCTTCTCGTACACCACGGGATCGAACTCGCAGCTGATCACCTTGCCAAACCCATTCCGCTCCAGTCCTTTCGCAATCCATTCCGTCGACACGCCAAGAAACGATCCCGTCTCCACCACCAGCCTGGGCTTCATCGTCGTCACCAGTGTCGCCAGAAACTCCAGCACCTCCACCTCAGCCGTCATGGAGTCGATCATGCTCCAGCGCTCCGGCTCCGGACACTCGGGCGTCGCGCGGTGATACTCCGGCGCCAGCGCGCCCGAGGCACGCTCATGCTGCAGCATCACCTTGTATTCCTGCTTCAGCTTCTTCTTTCCGAAAAGGCCCATCCCATCCAATGTATGCGATTCTCACGCACAGCAAAAAGCGCTCCCCATCGGGAGCGCCTCTCGCAGTCCACCACCCAAAACTTACGCGTTGTGCTGCGCACCGCCGTTGCCGTTGCCATTGCCGCGCTGCACAAAGTGATACGGCGGCCACGGCCCGGAAAGCTGCATCCGGCAATCCTTTAGCTCCACTGTCGCCGACGAATACTTATTCTGGTAGCGTTCCACCGTCTTATGGTCGATCAGGTGCGCGATGTCGAGCAGCATCTTGCCCGAGTCCATCCGCTTGCACGTGATCTCTTCCGCGATCGGCAGGAACATCCGATGCATCTGCACGCTCAGAGCGCGCGCTTTGGACTGCCGCTCGCGCTGCCGCGTCGCGCTTTCGCGCAGGCTGCTGAGGTATTGCTGTCCCACCGTCATATCACGCTGGATGCATCCCGCCGCGGTGTCGTCCACCACCACCTTCAGGTGCATCTCAGCCTTGCCGCGCAGTCGCTCCACATTGGCAGTGAAATGCCGCTGGTTCGAACGCACACTGCGCCGGAGCGCATCGTCATCCGCAAACGTAGTACCAAACCGGAAGGGCAGCACCGTCGAATGCTTGAAGCAATCCGCGATCACCCGCGCATGGTCTCGTTGCGCTGTCTGGTCCATCCTTCTCGCGTCTTCGGCCGAGTGCTCCGAGACGATCACTGCCAGATCACTTGCTGGAAAAAGGAAAATTTGGTTCCCGAACAAACCCGACACACCGGTAAAGGGCATCGGGCGGCGGTGCCGGCAAAGTTCCGGAAACGCGTTCCGTTCTGCAATGCAATAGGCGTACCACGACATGGTCTGTCTCCAAAGCGCAGGAATTTAAAAGCCCTTCCCTGTGGGAAAGGCGCACCTTCAACAACAGTGAGGGGGCCGTTCAAAACGCGAGGCTGGCCCGGTGGATGTCCTGGGGACTGGCAACTGAATGTGTCCTGGTTTTGTTGCTTTTTTGTCGAAACCGAAACGGATACTATGCCTGCCGTGCAACAGTTGGCAAGCGCTAAGTGACGAGCGCCGCTTCGCACAACTGCGCTCCTCTCAATTGCTTATCGCAGTAACCTGAAAGTCACCGGAACGGCGCGTCCGATAACCGGCCATGCTCAGTTCGCACATCAGACAGTGCAGACGCTTTCCGGCGTTCAAACTCCCAACTTCTCTGCCCCCCGACGGGCATCCGCGAACCGCATCGCAGAAAATGCCTCCGTCGGCACGTCCGGTTCTTCGCGCGTGATGACCTGTGCCATTACCCGTGCCGTCGCGGGAGCCAATAGGATCCCATCGCGATAGAGCCCCGACGCGTACCAGCAGCGCGATTTCGCCCTCTTTCCTTCGAGACCCGCAATTGCTCCCATCACCGGCAACCCATCCGGCGTCCCCGGCCGCAAGCCGGCCCAACTCTTCACCGGGTCCTTAGCTTCCAGCTCCGGCATCAACTCTCTCGCTGCACGCATCAGCGCAGCAATCGACCCCTGATCAACGCGCGTGTCGAACCCCACGCGCTCCAGCGTTGCCCCCGCCGCCACACGCCCATCGCCACGCGGAATCAGATATACCTCGGGCGCGCGCACCACGCACTTCAGCCGCTCCGGGGCACACCGCATCTCCACCATCTGCCCCTTTACCGGTTCCACAGACACTTCCTTTGCCCATGCGCCACGGCAGTCGACAAAAGTCCGCGCTGCAAACTCACCCTGCTCCGTCCGCAAACTCACACTCTCTGCGCCGCATTCCACCGCACTCACTTCGCATTCTTCAACCAGTGTCCCACCCGCCGCCGCAAACGCCTTCGGCAGCGCCGCACATACGTCGCGCGGATCGACACTCCCTTCCTCAATCAGCCGGAATCGCACTAAGTCCGCCCGCAGACCCGGTGCCAACGCGCCAACCTCCTCCACGGTCGCGATCCCCTCACGCACCTTCGGTCCTACATGCTGTAGGGTCCATCGTGTCCGCATCGGCACACGCAGGCTGGATAACTCTTCCAGCCGCCGAAGCCACTCCGGATACAGCCGCCCGCTCAGCCGCGCCAGCTCCATCAACTCCGGCGGATTCTGCGGATCTTCCACCGCAAGCATCCCGCCTGCCGCCCATGACGCAGCGCGCATCGCCTGCCCACGCTCCAGCACCGTTACGCTCATGCCGCGCAATCGCAACTCCAGCCCGAGGGACAAGCCAACAATTCCCCCGCCGGCGATGGCTACGTCCGCCAAACCCATCCGCGCCTGCTTCTCACCACCCATCTCCTCCATCTTAGATTTTTCTTTGGCACAGCTTTTCGTGGTGCAACCCGCATACCAGCTCCAGCCGGTCTATCCTCGAAACATGAGAAACTCCGGATCCTTCCCCCGCCTTCTCTGCGCCATCGCTGCCTTCGCCGCCTCCTCGCTCCTTGCGCGCGCCCAGACGAAGCCCGCGCCCGACACCATCGTCTTCACCAACGGCGACCAGCTCACCGGCAAACTCGAACGCGCCGTCGGTGACTCGATCATCTTCAAGAGCGAGATGGCCGGCGAGATCACCGTCTCCCTCGACAAGGTCAAGGAACTGCGCTCCAACGGCTCCTTCGTCGTGCTGCGCAAAGGCGCTGATCCAACTCGTGCCAAGGTTGCACCGGGAGCACTGATCTTCGCCGGCGGCAACCTTACCGTCGCCTCCAGCACCGGACAGCCGGAAACCATCCCCGAAAAAGAGGTCGC
>DATNEM010000172.1:0-11272 GCA_035552995.1 Acidobacteriaceae bacterium
CGGATCGCCCTGGACGATCGACTGAATACTGCCCAGAGAGAAGCGGTCGAAGAAGATGCCCGCTCCTGCGCGCAGCACCGTGGTTGTCTTGCCGTTCTTGCGCGGTATGCCCCAGGCCAGCGAGGTGCGCGGCCCCAGGTCATGCGTGCTGTTGATGAAGTTCTGCGTCTCCAGCCGCAAGCCGTAGCTCCACGTGAAGTTCGGCGTCACCTTCCAGTCGTCCTCGGCATAGAATTCCGCGTCCCATTGATGCGCGCTGGTGGTCGCCCTGTTGATCGTGGTCTGCGAGAACTGGGACGGAATGCCACACTGGTAGGACGAGAGTTGCAGGGCGTTGAGAGTTGCTGCGCTTGCCTGGCAGGGTGCAGACTCGTTTGCCGTGGCGCATCCGGCGGGCTTGTTGGTGATTGTGGGGTCGGCGCACGGATCCAGCAGATATTGATAGGAAACCGTGCCGTTGACTCCACCGCCGGAGGTGAGGTTCTCGTAATTCGTACGCAGCCGGCCGCCCAGTCGAACGAAGTTCTTGGTCAGCTGGATGGAGGTGTAGTTCTGCAGTTCATAGTGGGTCTGGTTGGAACTGTTGCCGGTGCCGCCGCTGCCGAACGCGCTGAAGTAGCCCGACACATTGACGCCCGTATTGGTGTTCAGCGGCGTGCTCTTGCTGGACTCCCGCTCCCACTCAAAGCGCGTTTCGTTGATAACGCGGTCGCTCAACACCTGCGTGTCGCTGACCTGGATGGTCTCGTCGCCGCTGGTTGAAGTCGAGCCCTGCGATGGCAGCGAGTTGTTGCCGCCGTGATTGGCATTGGATCCGTGCTCGGACTCGAATCGCACCGTGAGCGTATTCTTGCTGCCGAGCATGGTGTCGAATCGGGGGTTGATGTCCCACCGCTTTGCCGGCGAGGGTGCGGCGCGGCTGGCCGAAGGATAGGTAAACGCCCCGCAGGTGCCGAGGGTCGTCAAACCCGGCTGGCAGACCGTGGTGGAACTGCCGCCCGCACTGAGCGGGCTGTAGATGTTCGGGGGATTGATGATGCTGTTGTTCGCCATATCGCGATACGAGCCGCCGAACGAGAACGACATGCCGGGACGAATGGGGCCCGTCACGTTGGCGAAGCTGAAGATGGTGTGGTAGTCCGGCTGGCCGGCAGGGCCGACGAACGGGCTCTGCGTGTTGAGGAACTTGTCGTTGCCCTGCAGGCTGGCATTGCCGTGGAACTTGTCTGTGCCGGGCTTGGTCAGGATTTCGATGCGGCCGTAGCCGAGCTGGTCATACTGCGCGGAGAACGGGTTGGAGTTGATGCGGATGGCGAGAATCGAAGATTTGGGAGGAAGCTGTCCGCCGGTAAAGCCGTCGATGTAGATCTGACCGCCGTTCGGACCGGCGGAGGGGCCGGCGAGCGCCTGCAGTTCGCTCTGCAACTCATCGGGATCATCGGAGAGCGCGTTCAGCGCATCGCCTGAGATGACGGTCGAGCT
Organism: Acidobacteriaceae bacterium; assembly: GCA_035552995.1. Taxonomy (GTDB): domain Bacteria; phylum Acidobacteriota; class Terriglobia; order Terriglobales; family Acidobacteriaceae; genus Edaphobacter. The sequence continues at coordinate 1,483 of DATNEM010000172.1, forward strand.
GGCGTTGTTCTCGGGGTCGACCGAGAGCTGATTGCTGTCGGTGGTCACGTTCACTGTCTGCGCCGCCGCCGCCAGGTCCATGTGGACATCGGAGGTGACATCCGCGCCGGAAGCGACCGTAACCGGCTGCGAGGTGTAATCCGCAAAACCCGGCGCAGTCGCCGTCACTGTGTACGATCCCGCAGCCGGCACGCGGACGCTGTAAGTGCCGTCACTCTTGGAAGTAGTGGTCAGCACTTTGCCGTTGGCGGCGGTCACGCTCACCGTTACGCCCGGGATCAATGCCTGATCGGGATCGAGAACCGTTCCGTGGACCGTGGCTCCGCCGGTTGCGGGGGCTTGCGCGAAAGAGCGCGAACTCAGCGAAAACGAAAGCGCCAGAAACAACGTGAGAGACACAAAGAGACTGCGATAGGACATCTTGACTCCTGATAGAAAAACCATAGCCGTGAGAGATTCAACTGGGACAAACTTCAAAAAAACTTCAGGTGGGGCTTAAGGGAAGTCTCGTGAAACAACCTTAGGTGCTCACTACTCGCCGCCTCCGCCGCCTTCGCCACCCAGACTCCAGCGGGAAAGGTCCATGCCGCCGTTGGGGTTGGCCGTCAGAATCGGATCGACGCCCGTCAGCACCGTTACAGCGGATACTTCGCTCGATCCCGGCGTCGGTTCGATCGCAACGATCATTACCGCGTCATTCTTTTGCAAATCGGCGAGCTGCTCGGTGGGGAACTGCGAGATCATCTGGGCGAGGTCGCCGCCGGCGGATCGCCGTCCGGCAAATCCTCCCGGACCGCCTGCTCCCCCTGGCCCGCCGGGCCCTGCGCCGGCAGCTTCGTTTCCGCCTGGACCGCCGGGTCGTGCGCCGCCGCGAGCGCCTGCCGCACCGCCGTTCGCCTGCGCCGCGAAGCGCTGCGCAACCATTGGGGGCATTCTGCGGATATCGCTTTTGGCCGTCACATCGACCGTCATCGTCTTTTTGGTGGCAAGATCTTTGAGCGTGATCTTGCCGGCAGCAGGATCAACCGATACGATCTCCCCCGAAAGGTCCTTGAACGATCCGCTTACCACTTCGGCGGCCTGCAACGTCAGTCCGTCGGCGGACTTCGTGCCCCGCGCCTGCAACTGGTCCTTTGGCTGGATCTGCGCCAGCGTGCCGGGCTTCGCGTCCTGATACTTCACCGAATCGCCTGCGAACCGCTTGAACGATGTTTTGCCGGAGGTCTCGATCGTGATCTTCTTTGTTCCGGAGGCCAGCGTGATGGTTCCACTCGCCGGATCGACTGCGCTGACGATGCCGCCCACGCCATTCGCCTTCCACTCCGCCTGCTGGTCAGCCTGCATCTTGGCGATATCAGCCGACTTCATGAGCACTACCTGCCGCGCCGTAAAATTCGTGGGTGTGTCGCCGGCCTTCACCGAGGCCAGCACGCGGTCACCGACGGCAATATCGGAGAACTGGCTCGGCGTCGCGGTCTTCAAATCCGTGCTGCCTACCGCGAGGGCCGAAATCTTGACGCCTTCGGGGACGGCGATCGTGACGGTCGGGCCGGCATCAGTGGCCACCGTCAGGCTGGTGCCCGCGATCACCTTCACCGTTCCGCGCTGCGGCGCCGGCACGGCCGCAGCCTGCGCGTGCAGAATAGCCGGTCTCACCGAGACGCAGAACGCCACGGTCGTCAGTACGAGTACAGGCCCGGCCGCGAGCTTAATGAGTCTGCGTAGATTCGTTACTTGCGCCATCTGTTTTCCTGTCAAAAAACCCTTCCCGTGGTTCACTTAAGCATACGGCCTGTGCCGGCCAAAAGTTTCGTGCGGAAGCAATCTTCCTGTTGAAAGGAACCAGTTTGGCAAGCGAATAACAGGCGAATCCAATGGCGTCCGAAAAACCATCGGCGTCGTATGCGTTTTCGTTCTGTCCGCAAAGGAATTTACCGGGTGCCTTTTTTGCGCCTGGCAGTCTGGTACGGCGCCACCGGCGTCCAGAATCCAGACAAGGTATATGCGGCATGCGCGAGGGAGATATGAGACAGCGCCTGAGGAAAGTTGCCCACCATGCGGTTCAGGCGTGAGTCGTACTCCTCTGAGAGCAGGCCCACGTCGTTGCACAGATTAAGCAGACGCTCGAACATGGCGTGGGCGTCCTGCTCGCGTCCGGTCAGCCACAACGCGGACACCATCCAAAAACTGCACGCCAGGAATTCGCCCTCGGTGCCCTGCAGACCGTCCTCCGTCTTTGCCGTGTTGTAACGCTGCACAAAACCGCGCCGCATGAGCCTGTTCTCGATGGCCTCCACAGTGCCGATCACACGCGGGTCTTTGGCCGGAAGAAAACCAACCAGAGGAATGCGCAGGCACGAAGCGTCCACCGTCCTGGCGCCGTAGTACTGCACAAAGCTGTTCAGCTTCTTGCTGAACCCTTTCGCGCAGACCTCGGCGTGGATTGCGTCGCGGTCCCTCTTCCACCGCTTGATGGTCTCCGCACGCCTGCCTCGCCAGCGGATGGCGCTCTCGTCCGCGTCCGGATGCTCGATCATGCGAATGGCCCGGTCCAGAGCCACCCACGCCATCACCTTCGAATGCACAAAGTGCCGCGGCTTACCCCGCATCTCCCAGATGCCCTGGTCAGGCTGGCGCCACACTTTGCACAAGTGATCGATCAGCGCCACCAGCACGGCCGTCTCGGAGTAGCGGATATCTCCATCGTCCATTGGCATGCGTGCCAGCGCCGATGCGAGTTCGCCATAAACATCCAGCTGGAACTGTCCCACTGCGCCATTGCCGATGCGCACCGGCCGCGAGTTCTCATAGCCCGGCAGCCACTCCGCCTCCCACTCGATCAGGTCGCGCTCGCCGGAGAGTCCATACAGCGTCTGCACCTGGTCGGGCGCTCCCGCCACAGCCCGCACCAGCCAGCGTCTCCACGCCTTCGCCTCATCGCGATAGCCGGCACGGAGCAGCACCAGCAACGTAAAAGCTGTATCCCGCAGCCAGCAGTACCGGTAGTCCCAGTTGCGCGCGCCGCCAATCTCCTCCGGCAGGGAGGTGGTAATCGCGGCAGCGATTCCGCCGGAAGGCTTGTAGGTCAGCGCCTTCAGCGTCATCAGCGAACGCGCCACCGCATCGGCGTACTTGCCGCGATACTTGCTCCGTGAGGCCCACCGCCGCCAGTAGGTCTCCGTCTCCTTGAGGGCCTTCTTCGGGAAGCTCTTCCTCGGAATCTTTTCGAGGGACGAGCCGTACTTGAGCGTGAACCCGATGCTCTGGCCCTTGCGCACGGTAAATTCGCTGGTGGTCGTGTGGTCCTCCCCGCGCAACTGGGCTTTGGTTTCAAGCACCACCATCTCCGAGCCGGCGACCGCGCGCAGTTCGCTGTTGGAGGTCACCCAGGGCACAGTGCGTCCGTAGTCGAAGCGGATCGCCAGTTCCATCTTCATGCGGACCGTTCCGCGCACCCCGCGCACAATGCGCATCAGCTCCGAGTGCTTCCGCCGTTGCGGCATGAAGTCGATCACGCAGACCTCGCCGTGAGCGGTCTCGAAGTAAGTTTCGAGAATCAGCGTGTGATCGCGATATTGCCTGCGCGTGTTTACGATCGCGCCGGCCGGCGCAATCTTCCAGAAGCCGTTGTCCGCCGTGCCCAGCAGCGCCGCAAAGCACGCGGGCGAAGAGAAGGTCGGCCAGCACAGCCAGTCGATTGAACCCCCGCGCGAGACCAGGGCCGCCGTCTCGCAGTCGCCGATCAGCGCGTAGTCCTCAATGCGCGCGCCGTGCAGCCGCTTGCCTGCATTCTTCGGCATCGCGCTGCGTCCCGGCGAGTGAAGTTTCTTGTGCCTCATGCTTTGCGCCACTGAAACGGCTCTCCAGTAAGATGCATCAGGCCGCCGTGTAGCATCGAATTCAGAGCCGCAGCCAGGAATGATTCAGTCCTTGAACCTCAAACCCTGGCCCTCGAACCTTGCTTATGATGAAACCCACCGAAGGCCGTCAGCGCGTCGTTATCGAAGAGGTCCAGCCGGTGATCGACTGCGGGCGTCATGCCGCTCGCCGATTCCTCGGCGATGAGGTTGAGGTCCGCGCCGCCATCTTCTCCGACGGCCATGATCATGTCGCCGCCGAACTGCTCTACAAGCGTGAGGGCGAGCACGCCTGGCATGCAACACGCATGACCGCGCTCGTGAACGACATGTGGACCGCGCGTTTTACAGCGGATTCGCTGGGCCCGTGGCGCTTCACCCTTCGCGCCTGGGTCGATCACTTCGATACCTGGTGCGCCGATCTGCGCAAGCGTCTTGCAGCGCAGTCCGCTTCCGCGCCACAGCCTCCCCGCGATCCAGCAACTTCCTCCGCGGCGAATCCCGATGCCGCCAACCCTGCCGCAACACCGGCGCCCGTTCCCGATCGCGACATTCCCGTTGCCTTCACCATCGGGGCCAACCTGCTCGACCAGGCCGCGGCGCGTGCCACCGGAGAAGACCTTAAGCAGCTTAAAGCCGCAGCGCGCCATCTGCGAGACCTGGCCGACCAGAATCTTCCGCTTTACGACGATCCGCTGACGCCAGAGCTTGAATCCCTGGCTGCGCGCTATCCCGACCACTCGTTCGCGACTCTCTATGACAAGGAGCTTCCGATCTGGATCGATCGCGAGCGCGCACGCTTCTCCGCGTGGTATGAAATCTTTCCACGTTCTACATCGCCCGACCCCTCGCGACACGGCACGCTTGCTGATGCCGCCGCGCTCGTGCCGGCGATTGCCGCGATGGGCTTCGACATTCTGTACCTGCCGCCCATCCATCCCATCGGCCGCGCCTTCCGCAAAGGCAAAAACAACTCCGTCACCGCACAGCCCAACGACGAGGGTAGCCCATGGGCCATCGGCGACCGTCACGCCAGCGTTCCCGGCGGGGGCGGCCACAAATCCATCCATCCCAAACTCGGAACGTATGCCGACTTCGACCACCTCGTCTCCACGCTGCACGCCAACGGCATGGAACTCGCGATGGACATTGCCTTCCAGTGCTCGCCCGACCATCCCTGGGTCACGGAACACCCGGAGTGGTTCATTCACCGCCCCGACGGCACCATCCAGTACGCCGAGAATCCGCCCAAGAAATATCAGGACATCTATCCACTGAACTTCGAGTCACCCAAATGGCAGTCGCTGTGGGACGAACTCCGCTCCGTCTTTCAGTTCTGGATCGATCGCGGGGTCAAAGTATTCCGCGTCGACAACCCGCACACCAAAGCGCTGCCCTTCTGGGAATGGTGCATCGCGGAGCTGCACACCTCCGCGCCCGACGTCATCTTCCTCGCCGAGGCCTTCACCCGCCCGCATGTGATGTACTCGCTCGCGAAGGCGGGCTACACGCAGTCGTACACCTACTTCACCTGGCGCACGGAAAAGACCGAGATCGAGGCCTACTTTAACGAGATCACCAAGCCTCCCGTCTCCGATTTCTTCACGCCCAACGTCTGGCCCAACACGCCGGACATCCTCCACGCCTCGCTCCAGCAGGGTGGCCGTCCCGCCTTCATGTCGCGCCTCATCCTCGCCACCACACTCGCCGCCAGCTACGGGATCTACGGTCCCGCGTACGAGCTCGGCGAAAATGTCCCGGCCAAAGAGGGAAGTGAAGAGTATCTCAACAGCGAAAAATACGAACAGCGCCATTGGGACCGCAAAGCACCCGGCTCCATCGCGCCGCTCGCTGCGCTGCTCAACAAAATCCGCCACGAGAATCCCGCGCTGCAGAGCGACGGCTCGCTGCACTTCCATCCCGTCGACAATCCGTGGATCATCTGCTACTCCAAGACCACGCTCCCGCCGCCGGCGCCCATGACGCTCGCCGAAGCCAACGCGCTAGGCTCGCACAACGCGCACCGCGGCGCCGCGCCGCCCGCTCTATCGGAATCGTCGTCATCATCGTCGCTCGCATCCGCGGGGGAAAACGAAGCCAACATTATCCTTGTCGCCGTCAACCTCGATCCGCAGAACGATCAGGCCGGCTGGGTCTCGCTTGATCTCGACGAACTCGGCCTCTCAACGGACGAGAGCTACGACGTCGAAGACCTGCTCACCGGCGCGCATTATTCCTGGCGCGGCCGCTCCAATTACGTCGCGCTTCATCCATCCGCCATCCCGGCCCACATCCTGCGGGTCACGCGGCGAGGTGCGGTATGATCCCCTTACATGCCCGTCGTCTTCCGTGATCGCGGCTTCAGGTTCTTCTTCTATTCCAACGAAGGATCGCCACGGGAACCAGTACACATTCACGTTGAAAAGGACGGCGACACGACCCAAATTTTGGCTGCGGCCTGAAGTCAGCATGGCCTACAATGATTGCCATAGTGCCCGTACGCTCCGAGAACTTACAGAGATCATCGAACAGAACAAGGAATTGATCGAGAGGACATGGAATGAGTTCTTCGCCTGAAGCAGCTACTGTCCGCTTCGATGAGGACAGCATGTGGGTCCAACTCAGCGACGGCCGAACCATCGGCGTCCCGCTGGCTTGGTTCCCGCGTCTGCTCCACGCCACGCCGCAGCAGCGCGATCAGGTGCGCGTCAGCCGGCGTGGAATGCATTGGGACGAACTCGACGAAGACATCTCAGTCGCCGGCCTGCTCGCTGGCCTCGGTGATCAAACTTCTACGAATCGAACTTTGGTCGCGTAGCGCCGGTCCTTTCACTGGACGTTCGTTCTTCCGACTCTGCTCCAGCGAAAGGAGCGATTGCCCTCAAGCCCCCTCTTGCGCCTGGGTTCGCGCCGGTGCTATGGTGGTCAGCCGTCGGGGAAATCTTTGCGGTCCCCTACTAATACGAATAAGCCCATAAATCTGGGCCTTAGCCACCCGCACCAACTCCATCGCTCAGGGCAATTAGTTCGCATCGAGAACTATCTAAGTCCGACAATCCCCAAGACTCCACGAGGATTAGCAATGAACCCCACTCGCACGCGTCGCGCCTCCTACGCCCCCGCAGCTCTCACACTCACGCTGCTCGCCGCGATACTCATTGCCGCCCTTTTCATTGTTGTCAGGCGCGGACGGGCGCAGTCTCCCGCGGCGGCAACCTCCGCTGTCGCCGCACAAGCCGCGCCTGCACCTGCAGCGCCTGCCGGCTTTCCCTCCGCCGCGGACCGCGCCGCGCAGACTGCTGCCTCCGTCGCTGAACGCGAGCGCGAGATGAAGGTACTCGGCATCGCCGCCATGCAGCCCGGCGTCACCGCCTATGACATCGGCAAGCCCGGCAACGCCAACTACGACGAGTCCAAGGCCAACCCGTATCCCAACCTTCCCAAGCTGCTCGTCTTCAACAATGGCAAGCCCGTGAAGACCGCCGCCGACTGGCAGAAGCGCCGCAAAGAAATCTCCGCCATGTTCGACGAGTACGTCTACGGTAAATACCCCGCGCACATCCCCGGCGTCACCTGGACCGTCACCGGCACCGAGGAATCCACCGTCGCCGACGTCCCCGTCATCGTGAAGCACGTCACCGGACACACCGACAACTCTTCCTACCCGGCCATCACCGTCGACATGCACATCGAGGTCGTCACGCCCGCCAGTATGAAAGGCAAGAAGGTCCCAGTCATCATCGGCGGAGGCAGCATTCGCCGCCCGGGTGCAGGTGGTTTTGGCGGATTCGCGGGCCCTGCCGGAGCTGCTCGTCCCACGCCGCCTCCCGGCACCGTCATCCACGGTATTTCCATGCCGCCTAACCCGCCCGACTCCTCCAAACTCCTCCTCGAAGCAGGTATGGGCTTCGTGCAGCGCAGCTCGAATGAAGTGCAGGCAGACAACGGCGCGGGCCTCACCAAGGGCATCATCGGCCTCGTCAACAAGGGCCAGCCCCGCTCCATGGATGACTGGGGCGTGCTCCGCGCATGGGCCTGGGGCGACGCCCGCATCGTCGACTACCTCCTCACCGATCCCGATGTTGACGGCTCTAAGATCGGCGTCTTCGGCCACTCGCGCGGCGGCAAGGCCGCACTCGTCGCCGAAGTCGACGACCCTCGCATCGCCATCGGCTACATCTCCTCCTCCGGCGCAGGCGGCGCGGCCCTCTTCCGCCGCAACTACGGCGAAACCACCTCCTCCATCACCTCCCCCACGGAGTTTCACTGGTTCTGCGGCAACTTCCTGAAGTACGGCTCAGTCGGGCACACCGCCAATGAGCTTCCCGTTGATAGCCACGAGTTCATCGCGCTCGCCGCGCCGCGCGCGGTCTTCATCGGCGGCGGTGCACTTCTCACCGATCCCAAGTATGTTCCCGGTGACGCATGGCAAGACGCGCAGGGCATGTTCATGGCAGCCGCTGCCGCCAGCCCCGCCTGGACGCTGCTCGGCCACAAGGGCCTGGGCACCGATGTCTTCCCGCCGCAGGACACCTTCATCGATACTGGCGACATCGCCTTCCGCCAGCACGACTACGGCCACACGCCCGCACCCAACTGGCCCTATTTCATCGAATTCGCCAAGCGCGAGTTTGCGAAAGGCAACTGATGGCAGCGCTTACGCCGCGCCCTTGCGCGCTTTCAGCGAGTGGAGCATCTCGCGCCGCAGAATCGCATTGATCCGCGACTGGTATCCCTTGCCCTGACCCTTAAGCCACGCCAGCACATCTGCGTCAACTCGCGCCGTGATCTGCTTCTTCAACGGTCGATAAAACCGCCCGCGCACCGCGTGCTTCCACTGCTCTTCGGTAAGTTCAGGTGCGTCGCTCAGATCGATCTCGTGGTCGGGCTTCGCTGCCAGCGCCTTCAGCCTCGCAATTTGTGCCTTTGTGAGCGGCGGCAGCGTTTCTCGCGTGTAGCTAAGCATTTTCGTTTTCATAACGCCATATCTCCCGTGCAGTGGCTTTCCGCGCAGTAATAATGCGGATGATCTCAACCGGATATTCTTCGGAATCCGCTTCACGCACCGTATGCGCAACCATCAGCAACATCACGCCATTCACGAGACCAAATGTCTGCCATCCTCGACACGCTCGGGAGCGGTAATGTACAGCGGATCATCGAAGACCCGGGAGGCTTCGTCGAAGCCAATCCCGTGTTTTCGCTGGTTCAACAGATTCTTGGCCTCATCCCACTCAAAGCGGAGGCTCGACATTGCTAAAGTGTAGTTACAAATAGATAATTATTCAAGTCCCTATCGCGCCTCTGTTTATTACCACTCGGCGGCTGCATCTAACCAGCAGCATGCAGCCCCAGGAAATCTACGCCCAGCTCACCGCGATCTTCCGCGACCTATTCGACGACGAGACGCTGGTTGCAACGCCGGAGCTGACCGCTGCGGACGTTCCCGAGTGGGACTCATTCAACCACATCAACCTCATCGTCGCCGTCGAGCAGCGCTTCAAGATCAAATTCCAGACCGCAGAACTCGAGCAGCTCCACACCGTCGGCCATCTCGCCGGCCTGATCGAACAAAAGCTCGCCGCGCAGAACCGCTAAATCCCCTGCCCATACTCCGCGACCAGCTTCGCAGCCTCCGGATCGGTCATGCCCGGCTTGGGCAGAAAATTCGGCGCCACAAAGCCATAGACAGCCACGCCGGCAAACAGGGCCAGCGGGACCGTGTACCCCATCGCCATGCTGCCCGTGGTGCGCGCGATATACCCGAGCAGCAGGGGAAACAGAGCGCCGCCCACGATGGCCATCACCAGCATGGAGCCCCCGAGCTTCGTGTTCTCGCCCAGACCTTTCAGCCCGAGCGCGAAGATGGTGGGAAACATGATGCCGAGAAAGAAGCTCGATGCCACGATGGTCCACGCGCCGATGGTGCCCGG
>DATNEM010000173.1:0-2559 GCA_035552995.1 Acidobacteriaceae bacterium
GGTCATCTCTCTGGCCGGCATCGTCTATTCGCGTTCCGTGCGTATGGCCGGCAACCAGATGGATGAGGCGGTCGTCACCTACCTGAAGCGCAAGTACAACCTGCTGATCGGCGAGCGCACCGCCGAGCAGATCAAGATCGAGCTTGGCTCGGCTTACCCGCTCGACAAGCCGATGACCATGGAGATCAAAGGCCGCAATCTGATCGAGGGCGTGCCGAAGACGATCACCATTGAAGACGGCGAAATCCGCGAGGCGCTCTCCGAATGCATCGCCACTATCATCAACGCGATCCGTGTCGCACTCGAGCGCACACCGCCGGAGCTATCCGCTGACATCTCCGACCGCGGCATCGTGTTAACGGGCGGCGGCGCGCTCATCAAGAACCTCGACAAGCGTATCCGCGAGGAGACGGGCCTTCCCGTCTCCATTGCAGACGATCCGCTCGCCTCGGTTGTACTCGGCACCGGGCGCATGTTGTCGGACTTCAAGCTGCTGCGCAAGATCTCGATCGACTACTCGTAGCCGCGCGAAGCCAACGATTTTCCGATGGACCTCCTCCTGCGGTTCCGTAACGCGCTGTTCCTCATCGCCGTACTCCTGGCGCAAGCCATCGCGCTTGCCGTGCAGGTGCGCACGCCGGCCAATGCGACGCGACCGGACACCAGCGGCGTGCGCCTGATCCGCATGTGGACCAACGGCGTGATCACCCCCTTTGAGCGCGGCGCGCAGGCCATTGGGTGGACTGTGCATCACGGCTGGTCCAATTACATTGACCTTCGCCACGTCCGTCAGCAGAATCAGCAGCTTCAGCAGCAACTCACGCAGATGAGGATTCAGGAAGCGGCCATCGCGGAAGATGCGCGCGAAGGGCGGCGGTTACAGGCCCTGCTTGCCTTCAAGGAAAAGTACGTTGCTTCCACCGTGGTCGCGCAGGTCATCGGGACCAGCGGCAGCGACCTGACCCACGTGTTGACGATCGACAAAGGGTCGAATGACGGCGTAAAGCCGGACATGGCCGTTATCACGCCGGACGGAATCGTCGGCAAAATTCGCGAAGTCTTTCCCGCAACGGCTGAAGTGCTCGAGATCAACGACCAGACCTCCGGCGCTGGGGTCGTTCTGGAGAACACGCGCATCCGCGCAATCCTGCACGGAACCTCCTCCGGCCGCGCGCAGATCGGCAATCTGACTGCGGATTCGCGCATCAAGCCAGGAGAACCAGTCGTGACCTCCGGCGGCGACCAGGTTTACCCTCGCGGCCTGCCCGTGGGCACCGTCCAGAGCATTGCTCCCGATCCGGACCGCCAGCCCTACACGGATATCGTCATCAAACCCGCGGTCGACCTAAACCGCGTCGAGGAAGTTCTCGTCATCACCAGTCTTCAGTCGAATCTTCCGGCGGACGCGCAGCAGGATCTCGCTGCCGCGCAGGCCCAACATGCGGCAGACATCAGCGCCGAGCGACTCCCCGGCATCCACGACGACGACCCGGCAGCCAACGGTGCGGCAGGGAAGGTCGCGACTCCGCCAGTTGCGCCGGGCGCTCTGCCCGTGCTTCCCATTCCGCATCCTGTGCCGCCGCTTCACACGGATCGCTACACCAGCGGCGCTACGCCTCCGGCCGTGAACTTGAGCCCAGGTGTACCGGTCACTCCGCAGGCGGTGCCTTTGGATTCCGGACAGTCGTCACACAAATCCACATCACCGAAGGACTCCACGCAGCCGGACGCAACTCAGTAAAGCGCGCGCAAGCATTTCGAGATCGCAGGCGTGCAGCAAGTTAGCTGTCGAGGACACAACCGTTGAATGCAACCATGGCCACACGCAGTTACATGTCGCGCCGAGAGGCAGAGCAGCAGAGCTTCAGCCTGCCGGTCGCGCTCTTTGTGCCGCTGGCTGCGTTGGCGCTACAAACACTCCTGCCGCGGCTCATCTCCAGCCTCGCGATCCTGGATCTGCCTTTGATCGTGACCCTATTTTTTGCTGTCAGCCGCCGCAGTCCCATCGCCGGAACCACTACAGGCGCGACCATCGGCCTGTTGCAGGATGCGCTTTCCAGCATGCCGATCGGTGTCAATGGCATGGCAAAGTCCATCGTCGGGTACTGTGCAGCCAGCCTCGGCAGCCGCATCGACGTGGAAAATGGCGCCACTCGCGCGGTGCTCACGTTCGGCTTCTTTCTCCTGCAAAGCATCCTCATCTACCTCATCGAACGCCGCCTGCTTGGCTTTGCGGACTTCCACCTATCGTGGCTGCACGAACTGGCCCGTGCCGTGATCAATACCGCCATCGCGCTCCCGATTTATTTCCTGCTCGACCGCACCCGAAAGGAGCCTTAGCCTGAGGTCTCGCGATCGACCGCACCGGCCTTCCCCCATCCGCCACTAAAGTTGCAATGATCGGCCCTGTCCACGCCTCAAAACCGCGAAATCCTCGTCGAAGAAGCAGTAAACTAACCCCAGGATCACCTCCGCCGTGTCTTTTTTCCATAAGCTCCGGCCCATCTCCCGGCCTTCGCGCCTGTCTCCCGGGCGCACGGAAAAAGTCTCTGCCGAAAA
>DATNEM010000174.1:0-5923 GCA_035552995.1 Acidobacteriaceae bacterium
TGCGACTTCCTTCTCGTCGCTTCGTAGGCTCGCTTCGAACGCCACGTCTTCGGCTTCGTCCGCGCCGCGCGGACGCGTGCCCGCGATGGGGCGGTACTCGATTTTGCGGCCCGAGACGCGCACCAGCAACTCCGGCGAAGAGCCGACGATGTGGCTCGCAGTCGCCTTCAGGCGCTTCTTGGCCTTCTTGCCGTGCTTCTTCGTAGGAGCGTCGCCCGCCTCAATTCCGAAGCGGAGGAAATACATGTATGGCGATGGATTGACGATGCGCAGCGAGCGATAGATGTCGAACGGGTCGACGCCGGGCACACAATCGAACCGCTGCGAGAGCACGCACTGGAAGACATCTCCCGCCGCGATGTACTCCTTGGTGCGTTCGATCCCCTTCAGGAAGTCGGCCTTCGCAGTGCGGGGCCTCAGTTGCAGCTTTCCGGTCGCGGGCTGCTTTTTCGGTTTCGGCAGCGCCTTCGCGAGACGCTTTTCCAGCTTGTCCAGCCGCTTCACCGCGCGCTGGTATGCGGCGGTTATGGGATTAAGCGGTTTGTCATTCCGCAGCGTGGCGGAGGAATCCGCTTTTATTGCTGCGGCGCTCGCAGCCGGCTTCGTCTCTGCTGCTCTTGCAGCTTGCTTCGCTGACTTTGCTTCTTCTTTTGCGGCGGAGCGCGTGAGGTCCGCGGTGACGATGAGGTGGATCTCCTTCTTCACGTGATCGAAGGCCAGCACCTGGTCGAAGAACATCAGGCAGGCGTCGGGCACGCCGAGCTCATCCTTTGCGGTCGATGGAAGGCGCTCGATCTGGCGCACAACGTCGTAGGCAAAGAAGCCGACCGCTCCGGCGGTGAACGGCGGGAGCCCCGGAAGCCGCGCCGGAGTATGCCCGCTGAGCGCTGCCTTCAACTCGGCGAAGACATCGCCCTCGAAGCTCTGCCGTGCGCCGCGCTCATCCACGGTGATGGATCTGCCACGCGCGACGATCTTTTTGTATGGCTCAATGCCGATGAACGTGTAGCGGCCCACGTGCTCCCCGCCCTCGACAGACTCCAGCAAAAACGCTTCGGGCTCCTTCGCCGCTATGTGGAGGAAGGCGGAGACCGGCGTCTCCAGGTCCGCTGTGACCGTGCGGTAGACCGGAACGAGCGTATGCTCGCGCGCCAGGCGCGCAAATTCGCTCTGGCTGGGAACCTGGGTGCTGGCTCGCATAAGATTCAAGTCTACAGCGCGAACGCAGAGCTCATGCGTAAATACGGCACTGTTCAGACTTGAAGTTTGCCGCTGCCCGAACAAGCTTCGCATTCCTCAAACAATTGCGTAGCACCATCCCAACCGACGGCTTTGTATCCCTTGGTATCTGGATTGAAAGTTATTCCTGTCGCGTGGCAATTGGGGCATAAATCATGTGCGCGGCAATAATCAGCGTAGCTGGACGGTCTACCAGCCTCGAACTCCTTCGTTCGCCACTCTTTGGTTGCCTCCAAATTGGCTAGGCGGGCTTCATACCTCTTCTGATACTCGCCGGCAAATGGGACGCTTCGATTCATCGTGTGATTCTAGTCTGAAGATCATCTAACTCCGCTGGAATAGAATTTCGTTCCAGCAACAGAGAAGTTGGAGCACGCGAACTCAATGCCCGATTCCCTTATCCCGTCCAGCGAACGATCTAAGCCAGTGCCCACGCAACCCCATGCAACCTCCGCCGTCCATCCCGACGACGAGATGAATCCATGGCTCGCGCAGGAGGCGCGCTTCGACTTCGCCGCGCACAAGCTGAACCTGGACGAAGGGATGATGAAGATCCTCCGCCAGCCCACGCGCGAGCTGATCGTTCACATTCCCGTGCAGATGGATGACGGCCGCATCGAGGTCTTCACCGGCTATCGCGTGCAGCACTCCATCGCGCGCGGGCCGGCGAAAGGCGGCGTGCGCTATGCGCCGGATGTTTCGCTCGACGAGGTGCGCGCGCTGGCCAGCTGGATGACGTGGAAGTGCGCGGTGGTAAACATCCCCTTCGGCGGCGCGAAGGGCGGCGTGATCTGCGATCCGCACAAGATGTCCGCGGCCGAGCTGGAGCGCATGACGCGGCGCTACACGGCGGAGCTGATCGAGTTCATCGGGCCGGAGAAGGACGTGCCCGCGCCGGACGTGGGCACCAACGAGCAGGTCATGGCGTGGATGATGGACACCTACTCCATGCATCAGCGCCAGACCGTCACCGCTGTCGTCACAGGCAAGCCGGTCAACATCGGTGGCTCGCGTGGCCGTCTTGAAGCGACGGGCCGCGGCATTGCAGTCGTGTGCGATCAAGCCGTCGCGAAGCTCTCGCTCGCCCCGCGCGACTGTCGGGTGATCGTGCAGGGCTTCGGCAATGTTGGGTCAGGCACGGCGCATCATCTGCACGCACGCGGCTACCGCATCGTGGGCATTGCGGAGTTTGACGGCGGTCTCTGGAACGAAGCCGGCATCGATATACCCGCGCTGCTCGATTACAAAGCGAAGAACAAGACGATCCACGGCTTCACAGGCGCGAAGGCGGCGGACTCAGCCGACCTTCTCACGCGCGAGTGCGAGGTGCTCGTCCCTGCGGCCACGGAGAATGTGATCACCAGCAAAAACGCCGGCTCGCTCCGCTGCCGCATTTTGTGCGAGGGCGCCAACGGCCCCACCACTCTCCCCGCCGACGACATCCTCGCCGCAAAAGGCATCTTCGTCGTGCCGGACATCCTCGCCAACGCAGGCGGCGTCACCGCGAGCTACTTTGAGTGGGCGCAGGACCGCATGGGCCTATTCTGGACAGAAGAAGAGGTGAACACGCGGCTCGACCGCATCATGACCGACAGCTTTCGCGATGTAATCGCCTACGCCGACGCGCATTCCGTCAACAATCGCATCGCCGCCTATATGCTCGCCATCGACCGCGTGGCCTATACGACGCACCAGCGCGGCATGTATGCGTGAAAGACAGGTTCGGGAGGTGCAGGGTGTTCAAGGGTTGACAAGGTTCACCCTGCATCCCGCCCATGCCTCGAATCTAGAAGATGAAACGCCATCGCGACCCATTTTCATGCGATCAAAAACAGTTCCACTTCATGTGGTTCGTCCTCTCTGGGCGGGGTAATTTTGTAAAGCACCACAAAAGACCCCTCGGAGGCCTCCGTCATGTTGTCGTACCGCAATCTTGCGATCGCACTCGCAGTCTCTCTTCTCCTGAGTGTTTCAGCTGCTCGCGGCCAGGACCCGAGAAACGTACAGGAGCCGGTATTTCCTCCGGTATGCACCACGCTGACTGCGCAACTCACCAGCGGCGCCGCTCCCGGAACGCTCTCCAGCGAAACCGAGCTCGATACGTCGCGCATTCAGGCGGCGATGGATAGCTGCACAGCTGGAGAGGCCGTGGAACTTGCTCCCGCGCCCGGCTTTGACGCCTTCCTGGTTGGACCAATGACCATGCGCAGCGGCGTAACGCTGCTGGTCGACGCTGGCGTCACCGTCTATGCCTCGCGCAATCCGCGTGACTACGACGCAAACTCCGCCCATACGTGCGGCACGGTGGACTCGAGCGGCAACGGCTGCAAGCCGGTATTCACCGCGGACAATACGTCCGGCGCGGGCATTATGGGCTACGGCACCATCGACGGCCGCGGCTATATGCAGATCCTCGGCCGCGCCGACGGCGAGACCTGGTGGGACAATGCGCGCGACGCGGACAACAACGGCGGCAGCCAGAACAATCCGCGGCTCATCAATATGAACAAGGCCGACCGGTTCACGCTCTATAAAATCCGCCTGATGAACTCGCCGATGTTCCACGTCTTCATCGATCAGTCGTCCAACCTTACGGCGTGGGGCGTCAAGATCGTGACGCCGTACGATGCTCGCAACTCCGACGGCATCGACCCCAACTACTCCACCAACGTCACTATCACGCAATCGCACATAAGCACGGGTGATGACCAGGTCGCCATCGGCGGCAACAAGGTCCCCGGCGCGCACTACTACACCGTCAAGGACAACTGGTTCGGCAACGGCCACGGCTTGTCGATCGGCAGCTACACACTCGGTACTGTCGATCATCTGCTCGCTGAAAACCTGACCTTCTCCGGCCTGGCGAGCGATCACAATGCGTCTGGAGTGCACATCAAGTCCGATGTCTCGCGCGGCGGCGTGGTGCAGGACCTCACCTATCGCAACATCTGCACCCAGAACGTCTACTACCCCATCTGGCTTGACCCGTTCTACTCAGGCCCCACCAAGACCGGCTCGCTGCTCCCCTGGTACAAGAACATCTCCATCTCCAACCTGCATTCCGTCACAGAGAACAAGGTCATCATCCAGGGTTACAACGCGACAGTACCCACGGAAGTCTCCCTCAGCAACGTCATCGTCGATGGCATCCAAGCGGGCGATTTCGTGAACAAGTACCACATCACCACCCCCACGTACACTCAGTTCACTCTCGGCCCGGACCCGGTGAACTTCGTCAACTTCCTCACCGGCCCCGGCGTCACCGTCACGAACAACATCGTCAATGACAATCCGCCGTATGCCTGCCCGGCCAACGTCTTCGCACCTATCATGGGCGAGCTGATCCCCGGCCCCGCGCAGATCGATCCTGGAACGAAGCCCACCATTCAGGCGCAGATCCTCACCACGCAAGCTGTGCCGTACGCAACCTATCAGGCAAATCTCGCAAGCAATCCCAACGCATCGCTGGCGCTCACTCCGCCCACCGGCAGCGTCACCATCTACGACGGGCAGAACCTGCTGGGCTCAGCGCCGCTGACCGTCAACAGCAACAACGGGGTTGAGACGGTCTCCATCCCGCTGCATCCGCTTTCCGCAGGCGTGCACACGCTCACCGCCGCATACTCCGGCGACTCAAACTATCCCGCATTCACCTTCGGCAACTACACGGTCGCGGTCGGGCGTGGCGACACCACATCGACTGCGCTCAACATCTCAACTGTGACCGCCACGGCCGGGGAAAGCGTGACATTCTCGGCCTCCGTTACCGCGCACGGCAACAGCACACCTGCGGGAACAGTTCAGTTCACGGCTGGGTCTTTGAACCTCGGCACGGCGACGCTGGATAGCAACGGCAACGCGAGCATCACCACGTCGACGCTCACGCCCGGGACCTACAACGTGGTCGCGTCGTTCACTGGGCAGCAATCATCTCCGGCTTCGCAGTCTTCGCCGCAAAGTCTGACGATCGCAAAGGTACCGGACACGCTGGCCCTCAGCGCTCCGGCGAGCGCCACCAAGGGCAGCGCTGTCACAATCACTGCGACCGTGCAGTATGTAGCCGGCAATAGCCTCTTCCCGACCGGCACCATCGCCATCAAGGACGGCTCCACGACACTCGCAACACTCCCGGTTACGAATGGCGGCGCAAGCTTCACGACCACCACGCTCGGCGTCGGCACCCATAACCTCACCGCAAGCTACAGCGGTGATGGCAATTTTGTCTCGGGAACCGGTACGGCGAGCGTGAACGTGACACCGTAAGAGAAGGTTCGAGATGCAAGGTTCAAGGTGCAAGGAAAGCAGTCCACCTGTGAACCCCTTGCACCTTGTCTCTTGAACGTCGACGCTAAATTGTCACATTGATCTTCACGGCCTGCGACGCGGTCGCGCCGCCCTGCGCTGCTGTTCCCGTCACCTCAATGGAGTACGTCGCAGGGCGCGTGCCGAGGTCGGTGCAGTTGCCGCAGCCGGTCATCTGCATTGCGCTGGCGATCGCAATCAGCGCGACAAGCAGCTTGAGCCATCGGCGGCGGCGGCGTGCAGGAAAGAACAGCGCCAGGAAACCGGCGAGCGCCGGCACGGCAACCGGCGCAGAGCGGCGGAGTAGAGATCCCGATCCGCCATTGTTGCCAAGGAAGTAGGGTGCCGTCATGCCACAGCTATGCGGTGCGGTGGTTTGCAC
>DATNEM010000175.1:0-10288 GCA_035552995.1 Acidobacteriaceae bacterium
TACCCGGCTGGCATTCACGGAAGGATTTTGGTCCGGCCGTGCGCGCTCACAGTTGCGGGGCAGTGGCGGAATCTCACCGCGCTTCCCGAACATCCTGTTGCGGGATTGTGATGGTGGCACAGCCGCGCGGACAACTCGCGGCCGCAGGAACTCAGAGTGAAGTCTTAGTTCTAAGGCATAGCGCTGTGCGAAGTCAAAACGCGCACGAAGATGTGCGGGAGTTGGCCGAACAGGCTTTGGATGCGCTACGGAATCAGGAGCACTTTGCCGGTGGTCCTGCGGCCTTCGAGATCGCGGTGGGCCTGCGCTGCCTCGGTGAGCGGATAGTCATGGTCCATGCGCAAGTTCAGGTTGCCATCGGCAATCGAGCGCAGAACATCGCCTGCGCGGGTTTCCAGCTCTGCGCGGGTGAGCGTGTAGTGCTTTAACGTTGGGCGCGTAATGTAAAGCGAACCAAGGGCGGAAAGCTGGATCGGATCGAACGGTGGGACTGGGCCGCTTGACCCGCCGTAAAGCACGAGCATCCCACGTGGGCGGAGGCACTTCAGGCTACCGTCGAAGGTGGTCTTGCCGACGGAATCGTAGACCACAGGCACCCCTTCGTCGTTGGTGAGTGCGCGCGTCCGCTCCACAAAATCTTCGCGGGTATAGAGAATCGTCTCGTCTGCGCCTGCCTGGTATGCGAGTGCAGCCTTCTCTTCCGTGGATACGGTAGTCAGAACGCGCGCACCGAGGCGTTTGGCCATCTGGATCAACAGCAGACCCACGCCGCCCGCGCCGGCATGAATGAGCACGGTCTCTCCGGGCTGAATCACGTAGCTGGCCCGTGAGAGATAGTGCGCTGTCATGCCTTGCAACATGACCGCGGCAGCCTGGCGCGGCGTGACTTTTTCAGGAACGGCGATCAGCTCCGATACGGACACAAGCGCATACTCCGCGTATGCACCCTGAGTGTGCATGCTCATCCAGGCGACGCGATCGCCGGGTTTGAATGCGGAGACATCCGGCGCGACTGCTTCGACGACGCCTGCACCCTCCTGCCCGGGTATGAATGGAAGCGGCGCGGGATAGCGGCCCTCGCGCAGGTAGATGTCAATAAAGTTGACGCCGATTGCCTCCAGACGGACGAGCGCCTGTCCCGGGCCGGGTTGCGGCTCCGGGACGTCGCGCAATTCCAGCGCATCCGGTCCGCCGGTCTTCTGAATCTGAATCGCGCGCATTGCGCCTCCATGTCTTCCGCAGTCTTCGATGCTACGCGGGCCAAGCCCGGTGCGTTCGACGCCGCAATCTGCGACAATACTTGCTGCAATGCAGCCCGACAATCTTCTTTCGCTCAAGGACGACATGGTGGCCTTCATCGCGGGCCATGGCATGCGCCGCTTCAACGGATACGTAGCCGAGGAGGTGCCGACGGTTGTCTTCGAGGACACCGACCCCGACTCCTGGAAGGATTTTGTCGAGCACGCGAAGGCCGCAGGCGCCAGTTTCATCACTATGAGCGAAGTGACGCTGGAGAAGGCTGATGTCGCAGTGTTGCTGGAGCAACTGCGTGACCAGAATTATCCAGACGCCGACGCTCCCGAGATCGACGATGCCGAATATCTTGTGAACCACGTCGGCAAGCTGGGATATATCCAGCTTGGATTCGCCAGCCAGGGCGTGATGTTCCTCTTCGAGACCTCGACCGAATGGTATGAGCGTTTCCAGGAGTTGATCGAGGCCGTGACAGATCTGGGCGGAATCGTCGTCGAAGAAGATGACGATTAGCACTGGAACGGCAGCACGGCATCGATGAACGCCAACAGCAAATGGCAACTGCGGTCAGCGGACGTTGACACCGCGCGCGCGCTTGCGAGCGCGCTGGGTTGCCCCGATGCCATTGCGCATATCCTCATCGCGCGCGGCGTGAAAGACGCCGCCGAGGCGAGCTTGTTCCTGAATCCTTCGCTTGGCGCATACCTGGACGATCCGGCAACGCATCCGGCGCTGATGCTGGGAATGCCCGCAGCGCTCGAACGCATCTTCGCGGCACTCCGGCGTTCCGAACCGATCCTCATCTACGGCGATTACGACGTGGATGGCACAACAGCGACCGTGCTGCTGAAAACCGCTTTGGAGCGCATTGCGCTGGCGCTCAATGAAAAGCTGCCCGCGATTGTCCGTTATCACGTGCCGCATCGTATTCGCGAAGGTTACGGCATGCGGGCCTCGGTTCTTGCAGAAGCCGCGGCGGATGGAATCCGGCTTGTGATCTCGGTCGACACGGGAATCCGAGCGGTGCAGGAGGCAAAAGAAGCCCGGGCGCTCGGGCTGGACCTGATTGTTACGGACCATCATCTGCCGGATGGCGTCGTCGAATTGCCGGATTGCGTTGCGGTGATTAATCCAACTCAGCCAGGCTGCCGGTATCCGTGCAAGCAACTCTGCGGAGCGGCGGTGGTGTTCAAACTCGCGCAGGCGCTGCTGGAAGCCGCGGCCCCACTTACGGACGATCCGGACGACTTTCGGGCGCGGGCAAGAGAAAAACTGATTCCGTCGTTTCTCAAGCTGGTTGCAATCGCGACCATTGCCGATTCCGTGCCGCTCGTAGGCGAGAACAGGACGATCGCAGCGCTGGGTCTGGCGGCGCTTGCAAATCCCGTGCAGCCGGGCCTGCGGCACCTGATGCATCTGGCGCGGCTTCCGCTGGACCGGCCGCCGACGGCGACCGAGGTTGCGTTCCGCATCGCACCACGCATCAACGCTGCCGGCCGCATGGACGTGGCCTCAGACGTAGTGGAGATGTTTCTGACGCGCGATGTCGCACGTGCACACGAACTCGCGGAGAAACTCGACCGTCTGAACCAGGAGCGGCGCGACTCCGAGGCCGCAGCGCTGGACGGGATCGAAGAGAAACTGATTTCTCTGATCGACATGAACGGATCGTACCCAGCAGATTGCATCATCCTCGACAGCCCGGACTGGCATCGAGGCGTTATCGGCATCCTGGCTTCGCGCGTAGTGGAACGGACGGGGCGACCCGCGCTGGTCATTGCATGCGAAAACGGGACCGCGCATGGCTCCGGCCGGTCCATTGCGGGTTTCCATTTGCTGGATGCAATTCTTGCCGCGGATTCCGTCGATACGGCGGCTCCGCTGTTTCATCGCTTCGGCGGTCACGCTCACGCGGTGGGCTTCTCGCTCCCGACGGACCGGTTGCCGTGGTTGCGGGAGCGCATTTCTTCGCATTGCGCGGCACAACTGACAGCGGAGGCTTTGATCCCGCAGGTCCACTACGATGCTGAAGTCCGAATCGGGGATCTGACGCATGGTTTCTATGGCTGGACCGAACGGATCGCTCCGTTCGGGCTGGGCAATCCAGAACCGGTATTCTGCACACGAGGCGCGGTAGTCGCCGGTCCCGCGCGGCTGATCCAGGAGAAACATGTCTGCCTCCAGTTGCGGCAGCAGGAGTCACCGGCGATCTCCGCGCTTGGCTGGAGCCGCAACTCCGTCCAGTGGCCAACAGTGTGTTCCGCATTGCAGGGAGGCGCGGCAGTCGATGTCCTCTACAAGCTGCGGCACAATACCGGACCTTACGCCGGCGTCGCCTTCGACGGCCTGGAACTGGAGCTTGTGGGCCTTCGCCCAGCGGCGGAGTAGGCGGCCGGCAGCGGCGTAATTCATCGGATACTGGGACGCGGAGAGAAATTTCTGGGTCGTTTTGCGGCGTAGTGTGTCTTATATACTGGCACGTAACCGCATGGCATCGAACAACAAACAGGGTCGCTCCGCGCCGATCGCCATCTGGGGAACAGCCTTCATCGTCATTTTGTTGGCGGTTTACGCACTCCATTCCCTCACCCGCGAGCGCGTCTCGGTGCACACCGCAACGGTCACATACAAGGACCTGACCAGAGTTGCCACCACCAATGGCAAAGTGGACCCGATTGAGGACTTCGAGCCGCGTCCGCAAAGTCCGTCCGAGGTACAGGCGGTTTATGTCGACCCTATGCAGCATGTGCGTAAAGGCCAGTTGTTGTTGAAGCTGGACGATGCGGCCGCGCAGGCGACCCTGGCACATGCGGATGCCTCGTTGCAGGCGGCCAAAGTTGCCGCCGCGAATGTGTCTCACGGTGGGACGGCGGAGGAGCGGGCGACGGTCGACGCGGACCTGAAACGCGCCAATATGGCGCTGGAGCAGGACGCAGCCAATCTAGTGCAGACGCAAAAACTGCAAGGTCAGGGCGCTGCTTCGCAGGCCGAGGTGGCGGCTGTTCAGCACCGCATCCAGATGGATGAGGCGAACCTACAGGCGCTGCATGCACGCGCCGCGCAGCGCTACACACCGGACGATGTGCAGAATGCCGAGGCGCAAGTGACGGACGCTCGCGCTTCCATCGATGCGGCAAAGAGCGCGCTGTCCAATGCGCAGATTCGATCGCCGATCGACGGCACCGTCTATTACCTTCCTGTTGGCGAACATGATTTTGTCAGTACGGAGGATGTGTTGATCGGCGTGGCCGACCTGCACCACATGCGCGTCACAGCGTACTTCGACGAGCCGGACATTGGTTCTCTCGCGGTGGGGCAGCCTGTAACGATCACGTGGGAGGCTAAGCCCGGCGTATGGCATGGCCATGTCTCCCGGGTTCCTACTACGGTCATCGCCTACCTCAATCGCTTTGTCGGCGAGGCCGTGATCGACGTGGACGATGCGGACGGCACGCTGATGCCGCACGCGAACGTCAACCTGAAAGTTACCCTGCAACAGCACCCGCATGTGCTGTCGGTGCCGCGAGGAGCGTTGAAGTTCGACCGCGGCGGGCAGTCGTATATGTTTCGCATCCAGAACGGCAAGCTGGTGCGCACCAATATCGGCGTTGGCCTGGTCAATCTGAACGACGTGGAGGTCGCTTCCGGACTTTCCCAGGGCGACGTGGTCGCTACCAATGCCACCAGCAACGTCGAGCTGACGGACGGCGAGTCTGTTACCGAAGTATCGGGTCGTTGATTGCGCATGAACGCACCATCCTCCCCAGTGGCCGCAGGACGCATCGGATCAACCTCCCTGCGCATATTGCGGCTTGGTTTGCGCGTCGCCGTGTCGATGATAGCGGTTACGATGTTGGGTGCTGTCGCAAGCGGCGAGTCTGCGCCCCCTGATGCACCCCACGCTTCGGCCTGGCACGCGCTGATGGAGGGCCGCGTTCAGGATGCCGAGACGGCACTGCGTGGACTGATCGCAGCGAATCCTGCCGACTCCTATTCGCACCAGTTGCTTTGCCGCGTTTACTACACCGAGGAGATGTATGACTCGGCTGTTCACGAGTGCGAGGCCGCAGCGGCATCCATCAGGGCAGGCCGCGAAGAGGCGAGCGACAATCAGCTATGGCTGGGGCGCGCGTACGGTATGAAGGCGCAACGCGCCGGCCCGATTGCCGGGTTCAAACTGGCGCGGAAGGTGCAGGCCAGCTTTGCCAGAGCCGTCGAACTCAATCCCAACAATGTCGCCGCCCTGAACGATCTGGGTGAGTATGACGTCGATGCGCCGTTTATCGTAGGGGGCGGCCTGGATAAGGCCCAGTCTTTGGCCGATCGTATGATGCCGCACTTCCCCGCCGCTGCCCATCGGTTGCTGGCGCGCATGGCCGATTCTGAAAACGACCTGCCGGGGGCGGAGACGGAGTTCAAGCGGGCGATTGCCGCGGGAAACACGGCCGAGGCATGGATCGATCTGGCGCAGTTTTATCAGGGGCGCAAACGGACGGATGACGCCGTGGCCGCGATCCGCTCGGCCATAGCGGCCGATCGCAATCACGGTCCGGCGCTGGTGGATGCCGCGAGTATTTTGATCGCGACCCATCGGGCGCCCGATCTCGCTGAACGTTGCTTGCGTGACTATCTTGCCTCACGCGCGAAAACCGATGCCGCTCCGGCGTTCAAGGCGCATCTTCAGTTGAGCCGACTTCTGTCTGCGCGCGGCAATACAGACGAGGCCGCACGCGAGCATGATGCAGCCGCTGCGCTCGCACCGGAATATGCCCGCAGCCGGCGCGCTGTCCAGCAGGGGCTGTAATGCGCGCACACATTACCATGGAATTGAGGGCCAACCGCATTTCAACCCGCATGGCTGCATCCAATCCGGATCATATGAACCGAACCCGCGGTGGGCCGAGACTGGTCCGCACAGCGCGGGCCGCAGGTGTGATTGCGGTTGCAGTCCTGTTGCTAATGCGGAGCAACTCAGCTTCGGCGCAGCTCTCGCTTTCAAGCGCGGTCGATCTCGCGCTGCGCTCCAACCCGCGTGTGCTGGGCGCGCGGGATGAGGTGCGACGGGCCAGGGCGCAGCTCGCGGAAACCCACGACGTCTACGTGCCGTCTGCGAGCGTAGGTTCCAACGTCGGCCAGGCCTACGGGTATCTGCCGTATCCGCCCACGCTCTTCACCGGAAATGCCGGATCGCTGGTGTTCAGCGCGTCGCAGCACTACTACATCGACTCGGCGCGTGCCGGCCTGAAGGCCGCGGAGATGTCCTTGAGAGACGTGGGCGAGACCGTTGCGCAGGATACGGCGCTGTCTTTCCTGACCTTTGCGCATAACAAGGAACGGGCGCAGGTGATCCATCAGCAGTTCGATGATGCCAACAAACTGGTCAAAATCTCGCAGGCGCGGTTCGATGCGGGGCAGGATTCGCGGCTTGATCTGACGCAGGCGAAGCTGACGGCAGCTCAATTGAAACTAGGCGCGCTTCGCGCAGACGATGAGGTGGACAATGAACGCAACCACTTGTCGCGGCTGATTGGCGTGCCTGCCGCTTCGCTTACCATCGACGGCGCCTTCCCGACTGCTGACATCCCGAGCGAGGCGCCGGAAGGGCCTTACGCCAACGATGCGATCGCTGCCGCCTTCTTCAGCGCGCAGGCTAAAGAGCAGCAAGCCAAAGGCGACTCCAAGGTGCGGTTCTGGCCGAACATCAACCTTGTCGTCAATTACACGCGCTACGCGACGTTCACAGATTCATTCAAAAATCTTGAAAAGATTTACATCGATCCGAAGACCAATCAGTCGCTTTTGACGGCGAATGAGACTGCCTTTGGAATCCAGATGACGTTGCCCTTCCTGGATAAGGCCCGGACGGACAAGGCGCGCCAGACCGCAGCCGAAGCGGCCCACGCGATGCATGACGCGCAGAACGCGGAGCTTGATGCGCTGGATGGGCAATCGAAGCTGCGGCATTCGATCGAAGAGTTGAAGGCGCAGGCAGAGGTTGCGGATCTGCAGCGGGACTACGCGCAGCAGCAGCTTGAGGTGTTGCAGCAGCAACTGCAGTCAGGAAATGGCAATCCCAACGCCCCACAAATGACGCCCAAGGATGAGCAGAAGGCACGCATTGACGAGCGCGACAAATACCTCGCGGTGCTGGATGCCGGCTACCAGTTGCATCAGGCCGAGGTTCAACTGCTGCGGCAGATGGGGCAATTGGTTACCTGGATCGGCGTGCCGGGGCCGACGCCCAATGCGCCGCGACCAAAGACGAGTTCTGCGCAAACAAAAAATCCCTAGAAGTGGGCGATTAGTCAGTGGTCGCCGTCGGCCCTTTTCCGCCCCAGTGGTCGGAGTAGACGCCGCCGAGCTTCCCTGCCCATCCACCCGAAACTTCCGGAATAAGCGGAGGAGGTTGGAACTTCTTCTTTAGAGCGTTCGCCGAGCGCCCGAACTCTCCCAAGAAGATTGAAGCCGTAAGCATCGAGCAGACTGAGTTGAATGTTTTGAGTTTAAACGCGTACTCGACGGTGCACAACAACACCCAGGCAAGCCAGATAAGAAATAGAGATCGCCGAATGCGCCTGAACCAGGGCAAACACAACCACCGAAAGACTTCGTCACCTTCCGCATCACTCCACGTGTGTTGATTGATCCTCCAATATGCGTACGCTCCAATCGTCGAACCGCCCACCAAGGGAGCTAACGCGCATATCCCGACTAGGACAACAGTATGCGGGAGCGAACCTCTAGCGAAACCTGGCGAAGCGACAAGATAAATCGCCATCATCACAAGGCTCTGTGACGAAAACATCAACGAGGCAATCATAGCCAGTCGGGTAAGTCTAAGAGGCCTGGTGCTCGGCAGCGACATCCTATCCTCCGCCAACAAACCATACCATGCCGTTAGTTCCATCAATAGCTACTTCGCCAGCAGAAAAACGCCAGCGCACACAAACAGCGCCGCCAGCCAGCGCCGCCGATCCACGTTCTCGTGCAGGAAGAGCTTCGCCGTAACAGCATTGCCGATGTAGGTCAAGGAAGCTGTAGCGGGCGCGGCGAGCGATAAATCGACGATGCTGAGGGTGAAGAGCATGGCGAAGAAGTTCAACGCCATGCAGCTTGCCCCCAGCAGAAAAAGCGGGCTCGACAGCACAGCTCGGATCGCTCCCGCCATACCGCTCCTCGCCCGAATGATGTCGAGGTCGCCCAGCTTCCGCATCCCTGCCGCTGTCAGGCACTCCCCTGCAATCGCCATGGCCGCTACGGCAAGGATGCAGCTCCAACTGCGAACGACACTGGTATGCGGAACGATCATCTGCCCGCACCCGAATCCATGAGATTGAGATCGCTGTGCGTGGGACACTCTTCGCCGGGAATCTCTGTCCGCGAGGGTCCGTTGGCGACGAAGCCGACCGCGCAGACGATGAGCAGTATCCCCGCCCAGCGATAGACGCTGAGATGTTCATGCCGCCAGTAGCGAGCCAGGAACGCAACGACGACGTAGCCGAACGCCGTAGCAGGCATGACAAAGGTGAGGTCGGCCCAACTGAGCGCAGTTATGTAACTGGCGAAGAAGCCGATGAGCAGCACGATTCCCGCATCGACATAAGGGTTGAACAGCGCGTGCCACAGCAGACCGAGGTGATGCACGTCCACCGCGCCCACCTGCTCCATGCCGCGCGACAGGAGGCTGTCGCCCACGGACGCCGTCAGCATAATAGCGATCAGGATCAGGTACTGCTGCGGCTTCAATCGATGTTTCATCTCTCTCGATTCGTACAAGCGCTGACTACAAACAACAAGAGCGGCCAGGGTGGCCGCCCTTGTTGTTGCTCGAATCCATGACTACGCGTTCTGGCTGACCGACTCCTGCGCCTTGACCGCATTGGCCGTGCGCATATCCTGAACAGCCTTGTTGCGTTTAGACCGCAGAGCCATAAAGGACTTCGACTCATCGTACAGTCGCGCCACGTCGCGGTTCTTAATCGCCTGCCACACCACGCGCCAGGCCTGCTTAGGCCGGAAGAAGTATTCGTCGTAGAACTTGTGCACCATCTCCATCACGTAGTCCACCGGCAGGCCGGGGTACTCGATGTGCGCCATCTGGTGGCCTCCATCGTCCATCATGGCGCTGTTGGTGATGAAGCCGTTTTCCTTGGCGTACTCGAAGAATTCAGTGCCCGGGAAGGCGTGCGCCATGGAAACCTGGATGGTTTCGCAGTCGAGCTGCTTGGCGAACTCAATGGTGTTCCGGATCGACTCTTTCGTCTCGCCCGGCAGGCCGAGGATGAAGTCTCCGTGGACCACGAGGCCGAGCTTATGGCAATCGCGCTGGAAGTCGAGCGCGCGCTGAACCGTTGCGCCCTTCTTGATGTTCTTGAGAATCTGCGGGTCGCCCGACTCGTAACCGACGATCAGGAGGCGGCAGCCGGACTCCTTCATCGCCTTCAACGTCTCGTAGTCCGTGGTGACGCGCGAGGTACAGGACCATGTGAGGCCCAGCGGCTTCAGCTTTTCGCACAGCTCGATGGTGCGCGCCTTCTGAATATTGAAGGTGTCGTCATCGAAGAAGAACTCCTTCACGTGCGGGAAGAGCTTCTTCGCATTCGCCATCTCGGCAGCCACGTCGTCCGTAGAGCGCTTGCGCCATGCATGGCCACTGAGCGTCTGCGGCCACAGGCAGAACGTGCACTGCGCCGGGCAGCCGCGCGTACTGTACAACGAGACAAACGGATGCAGCAGAAATGGCACGTTGTATTTCGTCACGTCCAGGTCGCGCGCGTAGATCTCGGTCGCCCACGGCATCTCGTCCAGTTGCTCCGGCGTTACCTGTGGTCGATCGGGGTTGTGCTGAATCACGCCGCTCGCATCGCGGTAGCTGATGCCGAGAATCTCATTCAGCGGCTTTCCGTTCGCGTATTCCACGATAGAGAAATCGAACTCGCGCCGGCAGATAAAATCGATGGCGTGACATTCGTTCAGCGCCTTGTCAGTCGAGGTCGTCACCGGCGGCCCCACAAACGCGATCTTGATGTTGGGG
>DATNEM010000176.1:0-10187 GCA_035552995.1 Acidobacteriaceae bacterium
CGTTGCGGCGTTTCGTTCCGTCGCCGAGCAGATGGGAATCGACTTCAGCCTCCTCAAGGAAGTTGAGAAGATCAACGCGCAGCAGAAGAAGCGCTTTCTCGCCAAGGTGCGTTCCGCATTGTGGACCCTGCGCGGCAAGAAACTCGGCGTGCTGGGATTGGCTTTTAAGGGCGAGACCGACGACATCCGCGAGTCGCCCGCGATCGACCTGGTGGAGATGCTGCTGGCGGAAGGCTGCTCGATTGCAGCGTACGATCCCGCGGCGATGGCCCGTGCCGAGCAGGAATTGCCGGCCAGCGCGCAACTGAAATATGTCGACAACGCTTATGCTGCAGCGGCGGATGCGGACGCGGTTGTGGTGCTCACCGATTGGCGCGAGTTCGCCGAACTTGATCTGAAGAGGCTTCGCACCGCAATGCGCCATCCGATCATCCTCGACGGCCGCAACCTCTTCGAGCCCAAGACCATGCTCGAGCATGGCTTCACCTACGTCAGCATTGGCAGGACCTCTGCAAACCCCGCACGGGAATTGGACATGGCGGCGTCCGCGAGCGCATGACACGGGACGGCGGGCTCGGCGGATCAAAGGAGACGATGGGAAGGAAAGTTCTGGTTACAGGGGCAGCTGGGTTCCTGGGTTCCCACCTCACGGACGCGCTGCTGGCCCAGGGGAATAACGTTCTCGGAATCGATAATCTCTGCACTGGTAATCTTGCCAATCTGGCGCATTTGAAGAATGAGCCGCGTTTCGAGTTCCTAGAGCAGGACATCTCCCGCGAGTTCAATCCCGGGCCGGATTTCGCCCAAATAGACTTCATCTATAACTTCGCTTCCCCTGCAAGTCCCATTGATTACGCAAGACTTGGACCGGAGACGCTGCTGGTTGGCTCCGCGGGTACAGTCAACATGCTGAACCTCGCGCGTAAGTACGGTGCAGGGTTTTTACACGCCTCAACTTCGGAGTGCTACGGCGACCCCGAGGTGCATCCGCAGGTGGAAAGCTACTGGGGCCGGGTGAATCCCATCGGTCCACGCAGCGTGTACGACGAGGCCAAGCGCTTCAGCGAAGCGGCCGTAATGGCATGGCATCGCTACTACGGCGTGAACACGCATATGGTGCGCATCTTCAATACTTATGGTCCGCGTCTGCAGGCCAATGATGGCCGCGTCATCTCAAACTTCATGATGCAGGCGTTGCGCGGCGAACCATTGACGATCTACGGTGATGGCCAGCAGACCCGCAGCTTCTGTTACGTGTCGGACCTGATCGAAGGCATCGTGCGGCTGGCGGCGTCGGACGAGCCCGGCCCGGTGAACATCGGCAACCCGGGGGAGTTCACCATGCTGGAGTGCGCGCGCGAGGTGCTGGGGGTCACTGGATCGAAATCGGACATTGTTCACATGCCGCTGCCCCAGGACGACCCCGCCCGCCGCCGCCCGGACATTACGAAGGCGAAGACGCTCCTGGGTTGGGAGCCGAAGGTGCCGCTACGCGAAGGGCTTGAGCGATCGCTGGGCTACTTCAAGGCATGCGTGGAGCGCAGTGGGACGTAGCGGGGCCCTGTTTTGCCATGGCGCTTAATTGCGCCTGCCACCGGGGGAAGCAACGTACATTTACGGGGCGTTGGATTTCAGCTTCGGGAAAAAGGTCAGCTGGAACGTGAAGGCGTTGTTGGACTGCGCTCCGGATAGATAAATCGGCGCCTTCCAGCCTTCGTGTTGATACTTCGCGTTCAGCTCGATGTCGGGGCGGAGACGCTTGACGACTTCAACCGCGAATTGGTTCTGTGTCGTGCCGCCGGGGATAAAGTCCTTGGCGTTTTTCTTGTGCAGATAAGAAGCCTGCACCCACTCGCTGCCCGAAAGGTGATACGTAAGCCACGCCTGCCCGCCTTTGCCTTCGCGGCCGATCCAGTCGCCGAAAATGGTTCCCTTGTTCGTATACGCCTGCTTCTGGACGGTCTCCGTGTATTCGTTGCTGCCGTTTACGCAGGCGTGTGTCACGCAGTCGGTGGAGACCGCCTCCACGCGTAGGTCGAGATGCTTCGCGCCCGGAAACTGCGACAGGTAAATCCCAGGCCGATAGCCGGCCCGCCGCGGCGCCGAAATGGGGAACACATCATCGTGGGTCTCGGAGTCTGCGTACAGAGTGAGATAGTCGCGTACGAAGGGCAGCCGGTAGGAAAACGAAAAATCCGAGAAGCGCGCGCCGGGATCGTGCCGTGAGAACTTCTCGCCGGCGTTGGTGTCGTTGGTATCGAAGAAGCCTTTCAGGAAAGTGTGCAGCGTGACCGGCTCATGCCCTTCGCCTCCGAAGACGATGGTGCGCTGCAGAGAGAACTGGAAGTCACGCGTCGGCGAGAAGCTGACGATCTCCGAGTGCGTGTAAGGATCGTTGGGGTAGGTGTGGCCCTTCAGGCTTCCGTAGAAGAAATCGTAGCGGACGGGCCCGAGCAGGCGCGAAAGGTACTTGATGCGCAGTGGCTCGACGCGATTGATGCGGAAAGAATAGATGTTCTCTGCGTTGTTCGACCATGCCATCGCTCCGCCCTGGGTGGGGCCGAGCCATGCGTCGGATTTGCCGCCCGAAATCTCATGCCCGAGCAGATGAAAGGACAGCGTAGCCTCCACCAGCCGGAAGGGATTCTGCGCGGCGATGGGACCGCTGGGGATAGTAGATTGCGGTGCGTTCGGCGGAGCGAATGTTATGCCGTCGAGCAGCGAGACCTGCGCGGAGAATGCCTGCGAATAGCCGCCAGCCGCGGGCGCATGCTGGTACTCGCCGCGTACATGCAGCGACCAGCGGCCTCGCTCGGCCAGCGTGGAGAAGCCGGTGATGTTGTTGAAGCCGGGCTCGTGCGGGCGGCCGTAGTCGTTGAAGAAGGTCTGGCCGAGATGGAAGCTGTCTTGAAGAATCGTGCCGGAGATGCCCTGGATGCGTGTGTAGACGGATTGGATGCCGTAAACCGATCCGCGTGCGCCTCCCGCGATGTTGTGATCGGTAACGCCCTCGTCGGTGAGTTCGTTCAACAGCGCAGCAAGAACCTCCTGCGCCTGTGTATCGTCGCTCGAAAGGATCGCATCCTCGGACCGCTGCAGAATGTGCAGCGCGCTGCGCCGCGTGTAGGGGCGCGCGGCCAGATACATCGTGTCCAGGTAGCCCATGGAGTAAAGCCGCATCATCGCTGGATATACCCAGCTGTCCACCGGAATATACGCGCTCCCCAGGGCATCAAGCGGTATGCGGCCATGATGTTGGGCTGCTTCAACCGTTCCGTAGGCCGGCATCGCGGTAAAAGGGGTCTGCTCGGTTGGCGGAGCAGCAGTGACGACCGGCGGCGGCGCCGGCGTTGGTGCAGGCAGGGAAGGCGCGGCTTGCGGCGCTGTCTGCGGACCTATCTGGCTTGGCTGTGACTGCGGTGCGGAATCCGAAGAGTTGGGAGACGACGCTACCGGCTGAGCTTGCGAGTTTGAAGGTGAAGGAGCCGACGGTGGCTGTTCCGTCGACCCGCTGTGACGGTACGCTGGCAGGGAAGGCACGCTCGAAGGGGAAGCCTGTGAAGGAGAAGCCGCGGTAGGCGGCGAGGTCTGGGATGTGTCGCCTGCGGCCTGAGCTTTGGCGGTCGCTACGGGCAACGCCGCGGCAAGAAGACACAGCACCCACCGGGCGGCTGAGTTGTTTGCTCGCAATCTGGATTCGGAAGGCATCTCTGCTTTCAGTGTAAAGGCGCGGGCCGATTGGGCTGGCGGAGCTGCAAGCGCTGGCCGTAGCTGCATCGTTGCTCTATTAGGATGCAGGCTTCGGGTTGCGAATCTGCGCACTGAAGGTGCGGCCCTCGCCCTCGAACCACGCCCGCGTCGCAATGCCGCGCGAATGAATGTACTCCTCAAGATGCGCAAGCGCAGGCTTCCCCAATACCGGCCGGCCAGAGCTGCGTGTTGGGAAGCTGACACATTCGATCAGCGCCGGGCCGCCGCCGATGCGCGCGTGGCCGATAGACTCCTGCGCCACGCGATAAAGCGCAACGGGATCGGCGGCATCCACCGGCATGGCAGGCACACGGGCGCGATGTGCGATAGCGCGAATGTCCAGCTTGGGTAAGCGCCGGTGTGCGGATGCGACAGGTAGAACGACGAAGATGATCGGCAGATCACGTTCTCCAGCAAAAGAAAGCGCGGACTTCCATGCGTCGCCAGGAACTTCTCCGGGCAGAGTATAGACAACGACCACGGACGGATCGTGCGCGCCGGTTTTGGATTGCGCCGGCAGTGATGTCGATTGGATTTGAGCGGCTGCGCCGACCCCGGACCAGAACCGTCCGGCGGCATCTGCAGGCGCGGGCAGCCGTCTTCCTGAGCCGCTGTCCGCGACAATGCGCCGCGATTGGCCGCTCTTCGATCCGAGCGCTCGGTGAAGCGGCACACCGCGCAGAAAATCCACAACCGGACTCTCGAGTGCATCAAGCACAATATCGCGCGCCGCTAGATCGAGCGACGTACTCACCAGAGCGGCTTCGCGTCCCGCAGTCAGAGCACGCTGCCATGGCGGCAATGCTTCGCCAAGCAGATGCGCACGCAAGATGGCGCGGTACATCTGCTTCAACCGGGCGTTTGGAATCAGCGGGTTTTCGTAGGAGGCTTTCTTCGGACTCATGCGCGCGCGGGATCCGGTGCGTCGGGGTTGAGCCCCAGTTTCGCGATCGCTGCCTGCGCCTTCTTTGCGTCCATCTGGCCATCGCGCGCAAGACGAGACAAGGTCGCGGCAACGATGGACTCAGCGTCCACCTCGAAGTGCCGCCGCAGATGTTCGCGATTGTCCGAACGCCCGAACCCGTCAGTTCCCAGGGTCACAAGACGGTTTTTGCCGTTCAACTGCAGCCACGGCGCCACTACGTCGGGCAGCGACTTCATATAGTCGCTCGCCGCGATGATGGGCCCATCCGCACCTTCCAGCGCCGTCTCGATGTGGGTCTTTCGCGCCGGTTCAGCCGGATGCAGGCGGTTCCATCGTTCCGTTGCGATCGCCTCGCGCCGCAACTCCGTGTAGCTTGTCACGCTCCACACATCCGCCGCGATCTTGTGGTCACTCGCCAGTATCTCCTGCGCCCGCAGCACTTCATTCAAGATCGGTCCCGACCCGAACAGTTGCACCGCCGCCTTGCCCTTCACTCCGGCTGCGTCTGCCGCGCGGAACTTATAAATGCCCTTCAGGATGCCCTCGGCCGCGCCCTCCGGCATTGCGGGCATGGCGTAGTCCTCGTTGTACATCGTGATGTAGTAGAAGCAGGCCTCGCCCTTCTCATACATGCGCTTCATGCCGTCCTGCAGAATGACGGCGAGTTCGTAGACGTACGCCGGGTCGTAGGTTTTGCAAGTAGGGATGGTGCTGGCGAGCACGTGGCTATGGCCGTCCTGGTGCTGCAGTCCCTCGCCCAGCATGGTCGTACGGCCTGCGGTCCCGCCCATCAGGAAGCCCTTGCCGCGCGCGTCCGCGAACGCCCACGCCATGTCTCCGACGCGCTGGAAGCCGAACATCGAGTAGTACATGTAGAAGGGAATCGTGGGCACTTTATAGGTGGAATACGCTTGGCCGGCCGCGGTAAACGAGGCCATGGAGCCCGCCTCCGTGATGCCCTCTTCCAGGATCTGCCCATCCTGCTCCTCGCGATAGAAGAGCAGCATGTCCTTATCGTGCGGCGTGTAGCGCTGCCCTTCGGGCGAGTAGATCCCGACCTGGCGGATGGCCGACTCGAGGCCGAAGGTGCGCCCCTCGTCCGGCGTAATCGGCACCACGAGCTTGCCGATCGACGGGTCCTTCATCAGCGCGCGAAGGATTGAGACGAAGCCCATCGTCGTCGACACCGCTCGACCGCTGGAGCCCGCCGTCCATTCCTTGAAGAAATTTAGATCCGGCGTCTTGATGTCCAGCTTCGGATTGAAGCGCGCCGGCAGGTAGCCCCCCAGCGCTTCGCGATGCTGCTGCATATAGACAATCTCCGGCGAGTCCTGCGCCGGCCGATACGGAACGCCTTGCTTCGCTGCCGACTCGGGGATCGGGATGTCGAACGCTTTCACGAACGCGGAAAGCGCCTCGTCCGTCAGCTTCTTCTCGGAATGCGTCGCATTGCGCGCCTGCGCGGAGCCGAGGCCGAAGCCTTTCACCGTCATCGCCAGCACGACGGTGGGGCTGCCCTTGTGCTCCACCGCGCGCGTGTAGGCGTTGTAGACCTTCACCGGGTCATGGCCGCCGCGGCGCAGGTGGATCAGTTGATCGTCGGTGTAGTCCTTCACCAGCTCCAGCAGTTCGGGGTACTTCCCGAAGAAGTGCTTGCGCAGATACGCGCCATCTTTTGCCTTATACGTCTGGAAGTCGCCGTCGACGCATTCTTCCATCCGCCGCAGCAGCAGGCCGGAATGGTCGCGCGCAAACAGTTCGTCCCAGTCCGAGCCCCAGATCACCTTAATGACGTTCCAGCCGGCGCCGAGGAACACGCCCTCCAGTTCGTCGATGATGCGTTTGTTGCCGCGCACCGGCCCGTCCAGCCGCTGCAAATTGCAGTTGACCACGAATATCAGGTTGTCGAGCTTTTCACGTGCCCCCAGCGAAACTGCGCCGAGTGTATCGACCTCATCCGTCTCGCCGTCACCGAGGAAGGCCCAGATCTTGCGGGGCACGGGCTTCAGCAGGCCGCGATTTTCCAGATAGCGCATGAAGCGCGCCTGATAAATGGCGTTCAGCGGACCGATGCCCATCGACACGGTGGGGAAGTTCCAGAAGTCTGGCATCAGCCAGGGATGCGGATAGCTGGGGAGGCCGGGCTTGTCGCGCAGTTCGTGGCGGAAGTTCTTCAGGTGATCGTCGTTCAGGCGGTCGAGCAAATAGGCCCGCGCATAGACTCCGGGTGAGGCATGGCCCTGGTGATAGATGAAGTCGCCCGGCTGCTCGGAGCCGTCCTCGGCGATGTATTTCGCGCGGAAGAAGTGGTTGTAGCCCACCTCCTGCAGCGTCGCCTGCGAGGAATACGTCGAGATGTGTCCGCCGATTCCGGGGTCCTTCTTGTTCTGCCCGTGGACCATCGCCATGGCGTTCCAGCGGATCAGCGCCTCGATGCGCCGTTCCATCGCGCGGTCGCCGGGGTAGGGAACTTCATCGTGCTTGGGGATGGTGTTGCGGAAGGGCGAAGCAAACTCATTGGGAATAGCCACGCCGGCCTCGCGCGCTCGCTGGCGCAGAGCCTGCAGAAGTTCGGCCGCATTCTCCCAGTTGCCGGCGACCACGTCGTCGAATGCTTCAATCCATTCGGCCTTCTCGGAGGCGAATTCGGAGACTTCAGGAACTTGTGTCTTGGTAGCCATGTCAGATGCCCGGTTTTACGGTGGTGCCTTTTCAGTTTGTGCGCGATCATCGCGCAAGGACAGTGCAGATGCGTGCAGTCGTAGATGTCTCCTTTAACGATACGTGATTCGCCGCGCAAACGTCACGCGCGTCAGGCCACGCGACGGAGACTGAATACGGCGGCTTCGATGGGCAGTGGGAGAAAAATCACTAAATGCGTCTGGTTGTCTGAGACCGAAGCCGATCTGCTCAGCCTGATTTACCTGCAATTCAGCCAGGCGAACCCGTAGCGAGCCTTCCTCTACCGCTCCAGAAATCCTCGCCCCGCATAAATCGCCGGCGCAGCCTTCTCGATCCGCGCCACCCGCGTCGCTGACTGCTTTGCCCCGCCAATGTGATACAGCCAACTCCGCTGCCGTCCCGCCGTCAGCGCCTCAAACGCCTTCCTGAACTTCGCATCTTTCTTGAACTTCGCCGTCAGCTCCTCGTTAGCTCAACTTCCGATTAGCCGACAAACCGGGATTTGGCGATCTCGCTCGTGGCCGTTGGAAAATTTGTGTATCGTGGCTCGAAACAATTCATACGCATCCTGTGTCAGCAGAAGTAAGGAGAACCATGCGAGCTTTTGTAGTGTTTTGTCTCGTGACGACTGTTCTCGTTGCGCAGAGGTGAGTTCGTTCGCGCAAGCAGTGCCCACGTCACAAACACCGACCGACCAAGACCCGGTTGCGACGATCCATGCGACGACGACGTTGGTTGAGATCCCACTGCTGGTTTTGAACCAGAATGGACAGATACCTGAGCGCACGCCTTCCCCTGACAGCATTCAGCTCCGCCTGGGAGACGGCGAATGGTTTCGGCCTAATTTTGTACGGCAGGAGGGCCAGGACCCGATTGAGCTGGCCATACTGCTGGACCAAACCAGCCTGGTCCGTGACATTCCGCGTCCTTTGACACAGGCGCTTTCTTCGCTGAGCTCGTTCGGTCTTATGTCGCGCGACCACGTTTCGCTGTACGTGATGGATTGTTCCTCGGTGCGCGTGACGAATATTCCTCCCGATCCCGCGCAGGCGGAGGGCGCCCTCAAGAGCGCCATCACTGCTGAGGGGCAGGACGGCAAACAGAGTTGCAAGGAGGGTCGCCGTCTCTGGGACACGCTGGCCGCGATGACCCGCGTGTTGCAGAATGCGCACAGCCGCCGCGTAATCGTCGCGATCAGCGAGGGCAAGGACCTTGGGAGCGCGGTCTCGCCACAGACTCTCGCCGAGTTCGCGCAGACGAGCGCGGTTACCATCCTGCAGCTGAATCCGGCAGACAACTCCACGCTCAGCCCGCAGGAGTTTCGTGGCATGCCACTGATCGCCGCGGCGACCGGCGGGACGCGGCTGGCAGTACAGGCCGACTCGCTCAAGACCACGCTTCGGTCCGTTGTTGCGCTGCTGCGCGACCGGTACGTTGCGCAGTTTCACCTGCCTGCCGATGAGAAGGCAGGGCGAGTTGCGATGGCAGCCCGCATTGCAACGGCGCCGGCAGGAACCTACCAGATACGGGTGACGGGAAATTCCATTCCCCTACCCAATCCCAGCGAAACAGACGCAGTGACGGTACAGGTGCCGCAGGTTGAGGCTGCACCAGCACCGAATCCGGCGCAGCCGATCGCGATCGCTGGGCCCGGGCCAACTGCTCCTTCCGTTTCAGCGGCTGTGGTGCAGAGCCAACCGGTAAGCGGCAACGCAACGGCAGAGGCACGGACGCCACTGGCCCCGAAGGACTCTTCCGTCGCGACGC
This sequence comes from Acidobacteriaceae bacterium, assembly GCA_035552995.1. Lineage (GTDB taxonomy): Bacteria > Acidobacteriota > Terriglobia > Terriglobales > Acidobacteriaceae > Edaphobacter. Next base: position 9,125 of record DATNEM010000176.1, read on the forward strand.
TGAAGGTCAACGCGCGGCTGACGTTGGTGGACGTGACGGTGACGGACTCCAAAGGGCATCCGGTGCATGGAATGACGCAGGCCGACTTTACGGTGAAAGAAGACGGCAAGGAGCAGCCGATCAAGAACTTTGAGGAGCTTGGCAGCGAGAAGGCTCTGGACGCAACAACCCCTGCGTTGCCACCCGATGTCTACAGCAATGCTCCTGCTTCGCAGTCGACCAGGCAAGCAGTTAATATTCTGCTCTTCGATCAGGTGTCCACCGGCATCTCGCGGGGGTTGCAGCCGTCGCCTGAAACACTGAACCTTCTCAAGGAAGACGCGACGCGATATTTGAAGACGACCATGCCCGCAGGTACGCAAGTCGCGGTGATGGCGATGGATGGCAGCGGGCTGCACCTGCTGCAGGGATTTACGGGCGACAGGAATCTGCTTGTGGCGGCGGTGAGTTCGATCACCCATCAGCGGGTCCCGGACGCATACTGGGCCCCCGATCCGGGTGGTCCGCCGCCGTGCGCGGCGGCAAATTTCCAGAGCGGGCAGGCGCTAAACGCACTGAACCAGGTCGCGCTCTTCGCCTCAGGAGTTGCGGGACGGAAGAACCTGATGTGGTTTACGCCGGGAATTCCCTGGCTGACCTACTACCCGCCTTTTGCCGATGTTCCGAGATGTGTGGTCACTGACTATACGCGGCAGATGCAGCAGATTTTTGGACGGCTGACTGCGGCACGAGTCGCGGTGTATCCGATCGACGCTCGTGGGCTGTATAACGATCCCGCCCAGGAGGCTACGGCAGGTGGACGGCCTACCAGCAATCCGATTGCGTTCAGCAACGGAGTCAATATCGATGAAGACTCTCAGGAGGCCACCGCCAAAGCGACCGGAGGAAAAGCGCACTACGGCAACAATGGTCTGGGAGACTTTCTCCGTGACGATGTTGCGACGGGAGCTGATTATTACGCGCTCTCGTATGTGCCGCCGCTTGAGAAGTATGACGGGAAATACCACACGATTGAAGTGAAGGTGGACCGGCCCGGCGTGCAACTGGAGTATCGGCGTGGCTA
>DATNEM010000177.1:0-5524 GCA_035552995.1 Acidobacteriaceae bacterium
TGCCGAACTCAGGAGATGCATTCGTCAGCTGCCTGTAACCCGCGCTTAGCGCAGGCACGCCGACGGAGAAGATGTCGATGTTGTCCTCTGTCGCGTAGAGGAACTTGCCTTTCACGCTCAACGCCGGCGGGTGATCGCTCGCCTTCAGCGACCGAAAGTTGGGGATAAAGGATAGGCGGATAGTTTCCGCGTCTTCATTTCCTCCGGGCGCAGCCGCAGCCGCGCCGAATGCTGCACCCGACGCCGCTTCGTGCGCAAGCGCAATTGATGGCGCATCCGGCAACTCCGCCGCCACCGCGACTTGCTGCGCGCGCGTCATTCCCGCAAAGCAACATGCAAAGCCGGCCGCCAAACACCACGCATATACTTGTCTCAAATCGAGCTCCGTTTTCGTCTGTTCCAGTAGATGCAGCGCCTCAGCCGAAGGAAAAAAGAAATGCAGGAAACAGCCCTGAGTTTCGCACAATCCAATGCCTCGCGCTTCGTCGATGAGCTCAAAGCGCTCCTGCGTATCCCGTCCATCTCCACCCTGCCGGAGCACAATGCCGACACGCGCCGCGCCGCCGAGTTCGTTGCGGCCGAACTACGCCGCATCGGCATGGAGAACGTCCGCCTCATCGAAACCATGACCGCCAGGCATCCCGACGGGCATCCTCTCGTCTACGCCGACTGGCTGCATGCCGCAAACGTCAACGGCAAGCCCGCGCCAACTGTCCTGATGTATGGGCACTACGACGTGCAGCCGCCCGACCCTATCGACGAATGGGCCAGCCCTCCCTTCGAGCCCACGGAGCGCAACGGCAATCTCTACGCCCGCGGCGCGGTCGACGACAAGGGCCAGATGTGGATGCACGTCAAGGCCTTCGAATCGCTCTTCGCGGCGAACTCCGGCAAGCTACCAGTCAACGTGCGCGTCATCATCGAGGGCGAGGAAGAGGTCGGCGGCGAAGGCATCGCTGCCTTCGTGCGCGAGCACGGCGATCAGCTCGCTGCCAGCGTCGCGCTCGTCTCCGACACGGAAATGTTCGCGTCAGACCTGCCCACGCTCTGCGTCGGCCTGCGCGGCATGATCTACACCGAGATCGAGGCCCGCGGCGCGCGCACCGATCTCCACTCCGGCATCTATGGTGGCGCTGCGCCCAATCCGTTCGTCGCGCTCGCGCATATCATCGCGCAGTTGAAGGATGCGAACGGCCACATCCTCATCCCCGGCTTCTACGATAAGGTCGCGGCGCCCACGCCAGCCGAACTCGCCGCATGGAAGGCGCTGCCCTTCGATGAAGAGCACTACCGCCAAACCGAAGTTGGCTCATCCATTCTTACTGGCGAGCCGGATTATTCCGTTTTGGAGCGCACCTGGGCGCGGCCGACGCTCGAAGTGCATGGCATGCCTGGCGGCTTCACCGGCGCGGGCGCCAAGACGGTGATTCCCGCGCGGGCGACCGCGAAGATCTCTATGCGCCTCGTGCCTGACCAGACGCCCGCGGAAACCTTCGCGCAGTACAAGCGTTATGTCGAGTCGATCTGTCCTGCGGGAATCGCGCTCGATGTGCGCTTGATCCACGCCGGCGATCCGGTCGTCGTTTCGACCGACAACCCATATGTTCACGCCGCAACCGAAGCCATGCACGCCGTCTTCGGCAAGGACACCGTCTTCATCCGAGGCGGCGGCTCCATCCCCATCGTCGGCGACTTCATCCGCGAACTCGGCATCCCCACGCTGCTAATGGGCTTCGGCCTCCCTGACGACAACCTGCACGCGCCGAACGAGAAATTCCACCTCGCCAACTTCCACCGTGGCATCGCATCGATCATCCGGTTTCTGTCGATCGTGGGCGCCACCGCTTAGCTCGTCACGCTGGCCACAATCGCTGACTCCAGAAGGCAATCAGTAAGGAGGAAGAGTGGATATGAGGCGGTTGCTTTGGAGATTATTCCCGCCGTATGAGGTCGGGGTTATTCGTCGCGACATCAATACTCTTCTTTCGGCTGACCACGGGGTATGCGTCGGACAGGTTCGGAACGAGGCTTTGCGCCTGACGAAGGACATGGATCGCATTGTGTATTCGATAAGAATAGATCGCGTGAAGCCAGACCAATTGGCACTGATCCTGATCCATAATGTGCTTACCAGAAATCTTGAAAACGGCTGGAACCACGTCTATCGGGGCACATTGAGCATGATTGGGCACGACATGCTGCGACTGTGGGAAGTAACCGCAAAAGAAATGGTCAAAAGGGGTTACCAGACCGAAGAAGAGTACCTCGCCGACACCTCAGAATTGCAGAGGGCAATTCGCGAGGTCGGCTAAAGCAAGCTTCGGCCCTTCTCCTATAACTAGACAGACAAAAAGCCCCGGAGAAAAATCTCTCCAGGGCTTTCCGCTTTTGCGCCGAAGGCGCGTACCGCCGTCCGCGAAGGACCTTAGTACATGCCGTCCATGCCGCCGCCGTGTCCGCCGCCCGCCGGAGCTTCCTTCTTCTCCGGAATCTCGGAGATCATGGCCTCGGTGGTCAGCATCAGGCCGGCGATCGACGCTGCGTTCTGCAGCGCGGTGCGCGTGACCTTGGTGGGATCGATGACGCCGGCCGCAACCAGGTCCTCGTACTTGTCGGATCCTGCGTTGTAGCCGAAGTTTGTCTCCTTGGAGTCGAGGATCTTGCCGATAACCACGGCGCCCTCTTCACCTGCGTTGGAGACGATCATGCGCAGCGGCTCTTCCAGTGCGCGACGGATGATGGTGGCGCCGATCTTCTCGTCACCCTCCAACTCCTTCACCACCTTCTCCACCGCCGGGACGCAGCGCACCAGCGCAACGCCGCCGCCGGGGACGATGCCCTCTTCGACCGCCGCGCGCGTTGCGTGCATCGCGTCTTCCACGCGTGCCTTCTTCTCCTTCATCTCGGTCTCGGTGGCCGCGCCGACCTTGATGACTGCAACGCCGCCCACTAGCTTGGCCAGGCGCTCCTGCAGCTTCTCGCGGTCGTAGTCGGACGTGGTCTTCTCAACCTGCGCGCGAATCTCCTTCACGCGGGCCTCGATCTCCTTGTCCTTGCCGCCGCCGTCGATGATGGTGGTGTTGTCCTTGTCGATGGTGACGCGCTTCGCCGTGCCGAGGTCCTCGATTTTCACGCCCTCGAGCTTGATGCCGAGGTCCTCAGTGATCGCCTTGCCGCCGGTCAGGATCGCGATGTCCTGCAGCATGGCCTTGCGGCGGTCACCGAAACCGGGAGCCTTCACTGCGGCGACGTTCAGCGTGCCGCGCAGCTTGTTGACCACCAGCGTTGCGAGCGCCTCGCCGTCCACGTCCTCCGCAATGATGACCAGCGGCTTGGCGGTGCGCGCGATCGACTCGAGCAGCGGCAGCAGGTCCTTCATCGACGAGATCTTCTTCTCGTAGATCAGGATGTAGGGGTTCTCGAGCGCGGCTTCCATCCTCTCCGCGTCCGTAACGAAGTAGGGCGAGAGGTAGCCGCGGTCGAACTGCATGCCTTCCACCACGTCCAGCTGCGTCTCCATCGTCTTCGACTCTTCCACTGTGATGACGCCGTCCTTGCCCACCTTCTTCATCGCTTCCGCGATGATGACGCCGATCTGCGAGTCCGAGTTCGCGGAGATGGTGCCGACCTGCGCGATCATGTCGCCTGACACGGGCTTCGACAGCTTGTTCAGCGCCCCGCCCTGCGAGGCGCCGTTGTCGTCGCGCTTGCCCACGATGGCCTCGACGGCCTTGTCGATGCCGCGCTTCAGCGCCATCGGGTTCGCGCCGGCGGCCACGGTCTTCACGCCCTCGCGGTAGATCGCCTGCGCCAGCACGGTCGCGGTGGTGGTGCCGTCACCGGCAACGTCGGAGGTTTTCGATGCAACCTCGCGCACCATCTGCGCGCCCATGTTCTCCAGGCCATCGCGTAGCTCGATCTCCTTGGCCACGGTCACGCCGTCCTTGGTGATCGTCGGCGAGCCGAACTTCTTCTCGATGACGACATTGCGTCCCTTCGGTCCGAGCGTCACCTTGACGGCGTCGGCCAGAATGTTCACTCCGCGCAGGATGGCCTGGCGGGAATCTTCTCCATGCAGAATCTGCTTTGCCATTTCGTTGCTCCTCACGCCGACGATGCGCCGGCAAGAATTTTGAAGTTGCGACTGAATCAGATCCAGTCTTTTTCACCCGCGTAAGCGGGGTCGAGAACGGCACGAAGTGCTCGAGAACGGCACGAAGTACCGAAGTGCCTACTTGAGGATCCCGAGGACCTCTTCCTCGCGCATGATCAGCAGCTCTTCGCCGTCCAGTTTGATCTCCGTGCCGGAGTATTTGCCGAAGAGAATCTTGTCGCCCGCCTTCACGTCGAGCGGGAATACCTTGCCCTCGTCGTTCGACTTGCCCTTGCCGACGGAGATAACCTCGCCCTGCTGGGGCTTCTCTTTTGCCGAGTCGGGGATGATAATGCCGCCGCGCACGGTCTCGGACTCTTCCATGCGACGGACCAGGATGCGGTCGTGCAGGGGCGTAAACTTATTTGCCATTTGCGTGTGTCTCCTTGATGCGGAAATGAAGTGCGGAAGGTTGAGGTTTGCTTCCTGGGTTTTTTGTGTGGAAAATCGCGGCATTCACGGATGAACTTCATCCGGGTGGCACGCAGGGAGCGCTATCCCGAAGTGGCCTTAGCACTCACCTCCCACAATTGCTAACGATAGGCGATCATTCGGCAGGCTGTCAAGGCGGGGAACGTGAAATGTGAGTGAAATAGACTAAAGCCAGCACCTAGTTCGTTTAAACTACTGTTTTACCTATACTTGATGGCCAATAACCTCGCCCCGCTTCGTATTGTTCGGTCCAAATTGATCCAGTCGCAAGTGCTTGACCGACTGGCGTAAAATGACGCCATGTCGCCCCGCAATGCCCGCATTCGCACCAGTCTGATCTGCCTTTCCGCCTTCTTCGCACTGTTCCTCGCCCTCGTCCCGCGGCCTCTTCATGCGCAGGATGATGGTTCTTCCAAGGAAGAAGGCCGCCACGGCCGCAAGTACAAGGCGCCCCCGGAGACCTCCGAAATTGAAGTCACGGTGCTCAGGGGATTCAACAAGAAGCCCATCATGAACGCCGCCGTCGTCTTTCATCCCGTCGACGCCGACGGCAAGGACGAAGGCTTTCTGGAGATGAAGACCGATCCCGATGGCAAGGCCAAGATCGACATCATCCCCACAGGCAGCTCTCTCCGCGTCCAGGTCATTGCGACCGGCTACGCGACTTACGCTGAGGACTACAAGATCAACGAGCCGCAGCGCAAGATCACGATCGACATGCAGCGCCCGCACGCACAGGTTTCGACATATGTCGACGAATCCGGCAAGCCCTCGTCCATCAAACCCGGCGTGCAAGAGCCGGTGCGGCCGAAGCTCGACAAGAACGGGAACCCGATTGCGCCCACCACAAGCGGTGCTGGAAACGCGAGTGGAAATACGCCGACCTCGTCGTCTGCGGGCAGCGGCGGGAAAATGCAGTAGTGCCGATCTCGACGCCGA
>DATNEM010000178.1:0-4040 GCA_035552995.1 Acidobacteriaceae bacterium
CTCAGCGGTGAGTCGCTGACGTCCGATGCGCTGACACGCTCTCCGCGATATGGATCGGCCGGAGCAGCCGGCTTCCGTGCCATCGTTTATCCAACGGTAAAATTCAGCGACCACTGGACCGTCACCGGCGCATGGCAGGCCATCAGCCATCCGTATTTCTACGAGACCTTCGCCATACCAGGCTATGGCGCGAAGGGCTATCTGCTGCAGGCTAGCCTGAACTATACCCGCGTGTCGGAAAAAGGCTCGCTGATGGTCCGCGCCGGGCAGATGAGTTCGGTCTTCGGGTCGTTCCTTCTGCGCTATGACGACCTCAGCAATCCAGTCGCGGGAATGCCTGTGCAGTATGGCTACTACGGCGCGGTCTCCGCGCAGGGACTCGCCGCCGCAGAGATGGACGCGACGCGCGGCCGTTTCGATGGCCGCGTGCAGTTCGCCAATTCGTCGCCCGCAAATCCGCGCAGCATCTTTGCGCATGACCAGTATGGCAACTGGGCCGGCGGCGGCGGCTACACCATCCGCCAGGGATTCCGTCTCGGCGCATCGGCTTATCGCGGCCCCTATCTCGACCGCCATTCAAAATTCTTCTTCCATGGCGAGGCCAACCCCAATACGCTTCCTGCGCATGCGTTTGGATTCGACGGACAATGGTCGCGCGGCCACTGGAATGTCCAGGGCGAGTGGCAACAGTTTGTGATGCCGTACAAGTTGATACCAACCTTCCGCGAACAGGCCGGCTATGGCGAAGTGAAGCGCGCACTCGGACCACGCTGGTACGCGGCAGCGCGCCTCGGATACTCAAGCGCCAATGCCTCCGGCAATTCGGAGCGCTTCGAGGCCGCCGCCGGTTTCCGTCCCGGCAGAAATGAACTGCTGAAGATGAATTACGAGTACGACCACTTCAGCAAAGGCACGAACCAGTCCAACCACACACTGGCGGTTCAGTTCGTTACCACGCTGCACTTTTCTCACAGCGATTAGGAATTGCCTCCGGCGAGAACGAGTCAGCTGGATCCTTCGATTGCCCATTCCGCGCCGCCAAACAAGCGCCTCAGTGCACGCAACACCCAGCGGATCATCATCAGCGTGGCCAACAGGAAGAGCACGACAATGCCGGCGGCCAACTCCGCGTGACGTGTTGCCAGCCAGGTGAGAAACACGGCCAGCATATCCTCACCCATGCTCAGCGTGACATTGGAAAGCGGTTCGGGCGAGGGAGTGACCGCCGCGCGCATCGCCGTCTTGCCCCCATGCGCGACCAAGGCGATGGAGCCGGCCGCGAGCGTGACTCCAATTCGTTCCAGCGGCGAAAGCGCCGCGGTGGCCTGATACGCCAGCAGCGCCGCGACCGGAATGCGGACAAAGGTATGCAGCGCATTCCAGACCAGGTCGAAGGCAGGAACCTTGTCGGCGAAGAACTCGACCCCGAACAGGACCGCACTCGCCCCAATCACCCACCAGCTCGCCAGCGGAGTCAGGTTCGGCGGCAGAGTCAGCGCACCGGCGTGGCTAAGCAATCCCAGCGTCGCGACCGTCGCGTAGACATTCAGCCCAGCCGCGAAGCTTACAGCCACCAGCATTGCGACAACTTCGCGTTCGGACAAATGCATCGCGCCAGTATATTCCGGCGACTAGCCGATCACCCTCACCGCTCCCCTGCCCACCAACTCCTCCACGCGATCGATGAAGAGCCGGTCCGCGCTCACGCCGACACCCTGCGGCTCCAGCACCGCGCAGAACTCGCCCGGCTCTTCAAGGTCGAGCAGCAGCTTGCCCTTGCCCGGCGCGGCAGCGAAAACTGCCTGCAGCTTTTCGAGCAACGCTGCGTCAGAACTGTGCAGCGGCACCTTGATGCGCAGCGCTTCAGGGAATTTGATGGGCACATCTTCGAGCGCCTGAATGTTCGAGAGCGAAAGCTTCGGTGCAGACTCTTCCTCGCCTCTCAACGAGCCGCGCACCAGCACCGGCACCTCAATCTTCAGCTTCTCCGCGAGCTTTTGATATGAGGAAGAGAACGCGATCAACTCGATCTTGCCGACCGAGTCCTCAAGCGTCGCCTGCGCATACATCTCACCCGATCGTTTCGACTTCGCCACTTTGAGCCCGGTAATAACGCCCGCGATCTGGATCTCGTTCGGCGGCTCACCGCCGTTGCGCCGAAAGACCTGCGGCTCGGGCTTCATCTCGCACGCGGTTGCCGTATCGACGACCTTCAGATTGCGCAGCTTCTCGCGATACTTGTCCAGCGGATGGCCCGAGACGAAGAAGCCCAGGACTTCCTTCTCGTTCTGCAGGCGCGTGTGCTCATCCCAGTCGGGTGCGGGCGGCAACGCTTCTGTCTGCGCGCGCGCGGCAGGCTCGTCCGCGTCGAATATGCCAAAGAGTCCATGCTGGCCCGCGGCGAGGTCCTTCTGCGACTTCTGCGCGCGCTCCATCGCCTTGTCCAGCGCGGCATACACCTGCCCGCGCGGCCCGAACGCATCCATTGCACCCGCCTTGATTAGCGACTCCAGCACGCGCTTGTTCAGCAGGCGCAGGTCTACCTTCTCGCAGAACTCCCACAGGGTGGCGAATCCGGCGTGACCTTCGGCCTTCAATGCCTCGCGTGCAGCGTGGATGGAGACGATCGCGTTGTGCCCGACATTCTTGATCGCCGCCAGCCCAAAGCCAATCGCCTCGCCTGTTGCCGTCTTCACCGGAGTGAAGTTCGCATCGGATACCTGCACGTTCGGGGGCACCACGGGGATGTTCATCTCACGGCACTCAGAGATGTACTTGACCACATTTTCCGGCTTGGATGTTTCGCTGGTCAGCAGCGCGGCCATGAACTCCACCGGATAATGCGTCTTCAGCCACGCCGTGTGATACGCCAGCAGCGCATACGCCGCTGAGTGCGACTTGTTGAAGCCGTACCCCGCAAACTGCGCCATCAGGTCGAAGATCTTACCGGTAACGTCCTTGGGATGCTTGTTCGCGGCGGCCCCGGACATGAAGCGCTCGCGCTGCTTCTGCATCTCGGCGACGTCTTTCTTGCCCATCGCGCGGCGCAGCAGATCGGCTTCACCCAGCGAGTAGCCGGCCACCACGTTGGCGATCTGCATCACCTGCTCCTGGTAGACCATCACGCCGAGCGTCTCGCGCAGAATGGTCTCCATCTCCGGAAGGTCGTACTCCACTGCGCGACGGCCCCACTTGCGCTCGATGAAGTCATCGATCATTCCCATGGGGCCGGGACGATACAACGCATTCAGCGCGGTCAGGTCCTCAACCCGGTTGGGCTTGTAGCGCCGCAGCACATCACGCATGCCGCCCGACTCAAACTGAAAGACGCCGGATGTGAGCGCGCGATGAAAAACCTGTTCGTACGTGTGCGCATCGTCCAGTGGGATCGTGGCAAGATCGAGGGCAAGACCTTTCGTCGCCCGGATGAGCTTCAGCGTATCGTCAATCACCGTCAGCGTCGTCAGGCCCAGGAAGTCCATCTTGAGCAGGCCCATCTTCTCGACCGATTTCATGTCGTACGACGTAACGATGGCCTCGTCCTTCGTGCGCGTCACTGGCACGAGCTCCGCGAGGGGTTTGGGCGCGATCACCACGCCGGCGGCGTGCACGCCGGCTCCGCGGACTAAACCCTCGAGCCGCATGGCGGTATCGACCAGCTCACGAATCTTCGGGTCTTCGTAGGCAGTAGCCAGCGGCGGCGAGTCCTTCAATGCCTGCTGGATCGTGATGCCAATGGTCGCGGGAATCAGCTTCGCGATGCGGTCTACTTCGCCGTACGGCATATCCAGCGCGCGGCCTACATCCTTAACCGCGGCCTTGGCGGCCATGGTGTTGAATGTGATGATCTGCGCCACCTGATCGCGGCCGTACTTCTGCTGCACGTACTCGATTACCTCGCCGCGCCGGTTCATGCAGAAGTCGATGTCGATATCGGGCATCGACACGCGCTCCGGGTTCAGAAAGCGCTCGAAGAGCAACTCGTTCTGCAGTGGGTCGATGTCCGTGATCTCCATGCAGTACGCGACTAAGGAACCAGC
>DATNEM010000179.1:0-9292 GCA_035552995.1 Acidobacteriaceae bacterium
CGCGCCGATCGCTGCCACGGCGGAGAACCTCGATGCCGGCGCCGGAATCTACGAAGACAAGTGCGAATTCTGCCATGGCACATCTGAAACCCCATCGTCTGTCGGAGGCGCGATGTTTCCATCCGTGCCGCAGCTCTGGGCGAAGCACAAGAACGGAGTAGTCGGCGTCAGCGACGACCCGGTGGGCGAGACTTACTGGAAGGTAAAGAACGGTATCCGGCTTACCGGGATGCCGGCCTACAACAAGATCCTTACCGACACTCAGATTTGGCAGGTCAGCCTGCTGCTCTCCATGGCGGACAAGCCTCTGCCGCCGGATGCCGCCCGCACCGTGGGCTGCTCGCCGAAGGGATGCTGACTACGATCCGCCCGATACCGTCACGTTCTGCTGCACCCCACCGCGAACGAAGTTCAGCACCAGATCGACCATATGGGTGGACGGATCGGCGTACGCCTTGTACCCAAAGCTGTATTCCGCCAGTTTTCGAAGCGCCGTATTGTTCTCGAGAAAGGCGTGTTTGTAAAAGGCCTGCAGGTATTCGGAGTTATAGAGATCGCCCGCCTTCATGGCGAAGCCCTGATCGAAGGCGGCCTGGGATGACGTGTCGAGGCCATTCGCCGTCACGGTCTTGATGCGGTAGGGTTCTCCGGGTGTGACCGTCACCGTATATGCCACCTGATGGGTTGCAGCGTCCTCCTGAGGAGCAGCGGCCACGGCAACATCCAAATAGCCGGCGTGGCGGTATGCGGCATCGAGCGGCCTCAGTGTCTCGAACAATTGTGCGCGGCTGGCGATATCGCCGGCGTGCAACTTTTCTGTCACCGCAAACGCATCTGCGGCGAGCAGAGGGGTACCCGCAAACGTTATTCCCGAAACGCGGTACACCTCGCCGGCATGCAGCGTACCCGAAACCACCACCTGAGCCGAGCCTGGGCCGTTTGGCGTCGCGGCTTCATCCGACACCGTTGCATCGATGTAGCCGGCGTTCAGCAATGGCGCAAGAATCCCATCTCGTGTCGTCTCGCCTGCGAGCCCCGCGCTGTAAGACTTGCCCGCGACCGAGTTCACGGACTTCTGGATCAAGGGCACAAGATCGGTGGAGACCCCGTCCAGCTTTACGTTGGCGACCCGTATTGAGGGCGTCGCGATCCAGTATTCGATATCGATCTCCGGCCGCCCAAGCGCCGGCTCGAAGACATCATGCATCACCTTCGCCTGGATGCCTTTCCTTGCCAGGGCATCGGTCAACGCCACGTTGAAGTCGTCCAGCAATTGGTTGTTGGCTGGAACATAGCCTTGAAAGAGCGGCGCCTTCGTCTGCAGGGCAGCGTCCACCTCTTCGCGCGTCAGCCAGACAAAGTTTTTAAACGTGACATGCAGCATCTGCGAGCGATCGATTGGAGTGACATCGAACTGCACTGTAATGGCGTCGACACGCCCCGGCGCGGTCTTTGCGCCCACGTCGCTGAAGTAGCCGGTATCGGCCAGCCGCTGTGCAGCCGCTCCCAGCTCCGCCGCCGTGAACTTCGTTCCGGCGTGCATGCCGGCCGCTGCCTCGAGTTGTGCTTGCGAGTAGGTGCCCGGATGACTGAATTGAATCTTTGCGGCGGTGAAGGTCTGTGACCTTGCTGCGGGCAGAACAAGAGCGAGCAAAGTGAAGGCTGTAAGACTCAATATCTTCATTTGGAAAGGATGCTAATGCCGGGTTAGCCGCCGGGCAATAGAAAACTTCGGGTAACGAGAAAGGAGCAATTTGCGATCGGATCGGCCACTCGAACGAACTAGTTTGGCCGCGAATCGGGGTCAATGGGCAGATGGAAGAGCTCGTCCTGAAGCGTCTCCTTGGCGGCCTTTTCCGCGACCGGCTGGCGCTTGGAGGGCGAGGTAATCACCGCGAGCAGATGCAGCTCCGAGATCGCTATGCGCGGGATGTAGAGCCGCTGGGTATTGGCGCGCGTGTCGGGCGGAGTGAGAAAGATGCCGGCGTCGTCGGCAAGGCCATCGAGCAGCGTGAGATCGATCGGGGCCAATCCCTCCAGCAGATCGCCGGACTTGAACAGAAGGCGCACCCAGAGGCCCTCCTGCCGCGGCCGCGCGAGGAAGGTGCGGCGGGTGAGGCGTTCAGGATCGCGCGCGTCGGAGAGGTTGAAGTCGCGGACGAACGCGACGGTTTTGATGTCCGTGAGTGGCAAGGCAAGGATGCGCCCGGAGAGGTCGAGAAGATCGAGCGACCCGGCGTGAACAAAGCCTGTGGCAGGCAGGTAGCCGGGGAGAGAATCGCCGGTGAATCGCCGGACGAGGACTTTTTTTCGCGAACTGGTGAGGACCGCGGACATCTGGTGGACCGATTGTCGCATGGAGAGTGCAGCGACGATCGCGAAAAAAGGTCCGGCCAGAACTGGCAATCCAGCCCAAACCATGCTAAAATCGCCACTTGTGCCGCGCTTTTATGGCGATGTAAAGAACTGATTTTCCAAGGCTTGCGGGCCGATGCTTGCCCCGGCCAACGTCCGACTGGAGAAGACCCAAACCCGTATGGCTGATTATATCTACCTGCTTGAGAGCCGTCTTTCCGCAGCGCAACAGAGGGCCCTTCAGGCGGTACGGGAGATCGCCCGGGCGAAGGGACTGACCCTGTTTTTGGTGGGCGGAGCGGTACGCGACCTGACAGCGGGCTCGCCCGTGCGCGACCTGGATGTTGTGGTGCAGGGCAATGCCCTGAAGCTGCGCAAGGACCTCGAAAAGTCCGGCGCGGCCATCTCAGGCGAGAATGACGCGCTGCAGACACTTTTTGTGCAGTATCCAGGCAATGTGCGGCTCGAGGTTGCCAGCGCGCTGCATGTTGAGTATCCCAAGCCGGGCAAGCCGGTAGTGAAGCCCGCGAATATCCTCGAAGACCTCCGGCGCCGCGACTATACCGCGAACGCGATGGCGCTCTCGTTGAATGAAGGCTCCTACGGCCTGCTGATGGACCCCCTGAACGGCGTCGCCGATATTGAGAGCAGGCAGTTCCGCCTGGTGAGCCCATACGGCTTCATCGAAGACCCGGTGCGGATGATTCGCGGCGTGAGGCTGAGCGCGCGGCTGGGTTGGGCATTTGAAGAGCGAACGCAACAGCGTTATGAGAATGGGAAAACCGAGGGTTATATCTCGGCGATGAATGCGTTTCAGCGCGGCTATGAGACGGAAGAGATCGCGCATGAGGACGATCCGGTGCGCGTCATCAAAGCCCTCGAGCGTGATGGCTGGATGAAGGTGCTCGCGCCGGCGTGGACCTCGGCCAAGGCGAATACCAACGAACTCGACAAGCTCCGCGAGGCGCAGGCGCAGTTGCAGATGCGCGGGATCGATGCGGACCCGTCGGCGGCTCAGTTTCCGCTGATCACCGCGAAGGTGTCGCCCAAGGACGTGAAGGCGCTGAAGAAGAGCTTTCCGCGGCAGGGTTTCGTGAAGGAAGTGGATGCTATCGAGGCCGAAGGCAAGAAGTTCGCCGCCGAGCTGACCTCAAAGCAGAACTCCGCGCCTTCGGCGGCATGGAAGCTGCTGATGCGGTCGCGGCCGGAGGCAGTGCTTTACGCAGCCTACGCGGTGAAGGGCGCGCCGGTACAAAACAAATTCAAGGCGTTCTATACCGAGTGGCCGCAGGCACGACAGAAGATTCCGTACCAGCTGATGCAGGAGATGCGCATCGTGCCCACTCTGCCGGTCTATGACGAGCTGGTGGAGAAGCTGTTCTTCGAACTCATGGATGGGAAGCTCTCCACGCCCGAGGAGATAAAGGCCTATATGGAGCCGTACTCACCCCCGGCCCCGCCGCCACCTGTCCATCTGCGTCGCGCGCGCGGCACCAAGAAAGAGCCGAAGGCGCCGAAGAGCCGCAAGAAAGCCGCGGCAAAGGGCGAAGCAGCGGATGGTCTCGACGAAGCTGCGGCCGCCGAGCTGACTGCGGCCCTGGCGAAGTCCATGGCCGAAGGCGCGAGCGGTGGCGAGTTGCCGATGCTCGAACTGAAGGGCAGCAGGAAGGCCGCCAAATCGTCCGGGCCTGCGGCCGCTGTGAAGGGCAAGGCGCTGCCTGCCGCAGAGGCAAAGAAGGCGGCAGCATCAAAGAAGCCGGAGCCCACCCAGGTCGCAGCGAAGAAAGTTGCACCCGCCAAGTCAGCCGCCAAAACTCCGCCGAAGAAGGCCTCCAAACCTGCCCCGAAGAAGGTTGCAGCAAAGAAGCCGAGCAAGCCGGTATCCAAAAAAACTGCGAAGCCCGCGGCGCGGGGGAAGCCGGCGAAATCGGGGAAGAAGAAGTAGTAGTAGTTCTGTAGCGGTAGATCATGCGGGGGCCCCACCAAGGTGTGGGGCTTTCGTGCGTTCGGTGATGGGTGGCGATGCCGGTGACGTGCATCTCATCGGTACGTAGCTTGCACTTGGGATGGGGCGGAGGATCGCAATGGTAGTGGCGGTGCTGATGGGCTCCGTGCGCAGAGACAGGATGGCCGATCGCGTGGCGAAGTGGGTCATCGCGCAACTGGAGAAGCGCGGCCACAAGGCCGTGCGTGTGGATGCGATGGAATTGAAGCTGCCGCTGCTGGATCGCATGTGGAAGGAGATAAAGAAGGAGCCGCCCGAGAAGCACGCAGAACTACGCGAGAAGCTAGAGCCGCTGGCAGAGCTGTACAAGCGCGCCGACGGCTTCTGCATTGTGGCTGGCGAGTACAACCACTCGGTGCAGCCGGGGCTTAGCAATCTGATCGACTATTTTCTGGAGGAGTATTTCTGGCGGCCGTCGGCGATCGTCTGCTATTCGCAGACGGCGTTTGGCGGCGTCCGCGGCGCGATGCAGCTACGCGCTCTGCTCGCGGAAGTGGGGATGCCATCGATTCCGTCCATCCAGCCCATTCCGACGGTGCAGAATTCACTGAGTGCGGAAGGCGTGGCGCTGACGCAGCAACTGGCGGAAAAGACCGGCAAATTTTTCGACGAGTTTGAGTGGTACATGCGCGCGATGAAGGCGCAGCGGGAAAAGGGCGTGCCGTACTGAACTACTGGCACAGCAGCAGCAGGCCGAAGAGGACGATCCACAGCACGCCCATCGAGTGCCAGTACCACGCAGTGCAGTCCACCATGATCTGACGGTTCTCGATGCTCTTGAATGAGTAGAGGCCGCGGATTGCGATGATGAGCCCGACAATGCCGGCCAGCAGATGGGCAGCATGAGCGCCGGTGATGATGTAAAAGAGGCCCGCGCTCGGGTTCTGCGAGCGGTAAGGCGCGCCTTGCGCGGAGAGCTGCTCCCACGCCTTGAGCTGTCCAGCGACAAAAGCTATGCCAAGCGCCAGCGTCGCGAGCAGCCAGGGCAGCGCGCGGCGCGAGATGGGTTTGCCGAGGCCGAACCACTCCTCCATGGCATCGATGGGATGAAACATGCGACGCCGCGCAATCTCAATGGTGATGGAGCTGACAAGCAGGATAGCTGTGTTGATCCACAGGATCGGCGGCAGGCGCGTAGGCAGCCACGTGCGGATGTAGTGGTTGTACGCGTCAATGTGCCCGGCACCGCGTGTGACGAAGAAGACGCTGACGATTCCGGCAAAGAACATCGCGACAGCGCAGAGCACCAGGAAAAGGTTGAATCGGTAGGTGCGCAGCCGCGAGCCGGGGCGGCGATGCGGTCCATACGGGCCGCTCCAGCCATCGTTGTCGCCGCCGCCGCCGGTGCGTTTGAGATCGCGGTCGTTGGGCGGACGCCTGCCGTGTCCGCCGTCGTTCTCGCCGGGGCGCTTGGGGCGGCGTTCGATCTCGGGGGGTGTGATAATGACCGGCATCGGTCACCTCGGCGTGCACTCGATGGATAAAGCTTACAAGGATCGCGGGACGGCAAGCTACTGGCGTGCGATGACCGGCCGCATGATCCGTTGGATGCGTATCGGCGTGAACTGGGAGATTCAGCTATGCTGGGGGCTCACGAAGGCCGTGCGATTGGGCCAAAGCGGCCGGCGGGAGGAGAACGATGCTACGTTTGCTGCTGCACTGGGTCCTGAATGCGGTTGCGCTGCTGATCGTGGCGCATTTTGTGCAGGGGTTTGTCGTAAGCAGCCTCACCTCGGCGCTGATCGCGGTCATCGTGATCGGCCTGCTGAATGCGACCTTCGGATTGATTCTGAAAGTGATTACGCTGCCGCTGGGGATCCTGACCTTCGGGATATTTTTCCTGGTGATCAACGCAGTCATCTTGAAGTTTGCGTCGGCGGTAGTGCCGGGGTTTCAGGTGCTTACCTTCGGCGCGGCATTCTGGGGTGCGCTGGCGCTGGCGATCCTGCACATGCTGTTCGGCTTCCTGACACCCAAAAAGCGCGATACCTAGCGGTCACTCCGGCCTGAGATAGACGCGAAATTGGAGCAGCGCGGACGACAGACTGGCGCGAGCAGGGACCGCGCGAAGATCGGTGCGGCGGCGAAGAGGATGCGGCGGCTCTGTTGTCGGCTCGGCACTGCGATACACGAAAGCCCGCGGCTGCGGCGGCGCGGGCGATATGAGGCGTTCAAGCTGGTTGGACTCCATCACTGCCTCCTGCGGTTCAGGTGTAGACAGTCTAGGACGGGCAATCGCATAAGCACCGCAAATTGGATGGCTGTGACGGTACGGAGGTACTGCGGCTTCTGGTTGGAGGCAAGATGCTATAGCCGAATACTGGGTGTCTGCGAAGATTTCTGCTCGCGCACCATGTCCAGGAAGAGCCGGTGGACCCGCAGATCGGCGGACAGCTCGGGATGGAAAGTTGCTGCCAGCAGGTGGCCGCTCCGGACCAAAGCAGGGAAGCCGTCGCGCGTGGCCAGCGTCTCGACGCCAGGTCCGGCAGACCGGATGCGCGGCGCTCGGATGAAGACCATCTCCAGTGGGCCGCCTGGAAGCGAAGTGGGCGCCGTGAGAATTGTCGAATCGATCTGCCGGCCATAGGCGTTGCGCTCCACTGTGATGTCGAGTGCGCCGAGGGATGGCTGTGCGGGCGCCTCAACATGCTTGGCGAGCAGAATCGCGCCCGCGCAGGTGCCGAAGGTTGGCGTGCGGCGGACGTAATCCTGAAGAAGCTCGAAAAACCCGCCGCGCTCAAGAAACTTGAGCATGGTTGTCGACTCGCCGCCCGGCAGGATCAGGCCGTCGATGCCGCCGAGTTGTTCGGGCGTTCGAACTTCAAATGGATCGGTCCCCACCTCACGTAAACGGCGAGCATGCACATCGAACGCACCCTGCAGGGCAAGGACACCGATGCGCAGACCGACCTGTTCGCGGCTCACTTCGTCGTGCCGGGACTGACCGCCGGACCCTTCGGCGCAGCTGCCGGAGCTACGGGAGCGGGCGGCATTGCTGGCGGAAGTGAATTGAGAGTGGGTGTCGGGTGGAGATTGCCCTGCAGATCCTGGAACGATTTCTGCAGTTCAGCGCGCAGGTCACCGATACGCGAATTGCCGAGCTGTCCGAACTGCGCATTGATTTGCGGCAGCTTCTCAAGCAGGGCCGCGCCAGCCGGAGTTTTGTAGAACGCAAGAATGGAATCGAGTTGATCTTCGGTAAAGCTCTTCATGTACAGGTCGGTCACCGCGGGCTTCATTGCGACCCACCCAAGCTTGGCGTCGATCGCCTGTGCGGCGGTCTTCTTGAAGTCCTCGACTTTTGCCTTCTGCTCGGGCGTGGCGTCGACTCCCGCGGCGCGGTCGGCGGCATCACCCACCTGCTTTGTGATTGTGTCGGCAATCTGCTGCGTCACTTTCTGTGTATTCAGCAGCGTCATCAACTCCTCAGCCTTGGTGCGCTGCGAAGCCTCGTCGGCGCGGGCGATGGTGGGAAGAGCAAGGGCGAAAACGAGGGCGGAGACAGCGGCGGAGCGGACTATAGGAAGGCGGTACATCACTCCATCTTATCGAAGATCGCGTGCCGGGATGGCGAAGAGCCTCGAAAGGCCCGTGGCCTCGGGCTCCTTCGCCATGAACTGGGTCCCATCCCCCAGCGTCGCTCCCGCGGCGAGCCGCCCGCTGCGGCAGGCGCTCTCCATCGTGGAAGGCCAGCCGGTTGCGGTCCAGTCGCCGGCAAGGACCAGGCCAGGAATGGCGGTCCTCTGCGCCGGCCGTGCGTCATCGTCTCCGGGCAGCAGCGTGAAAGTTGCACGAGCCTCCTTCAACACGCCGGACTTGATGACCTTCGCACGAGCGGATTCCGGGAAAAACTTCTGGAGTTCATGGAGCGCCATCGCGAGCAGTTCCTCGCGCGAGCGCGGAAGGTCCTGGCGCGAGCCGGAGATAACGACTTCGACGTAACTGCCCTGTTCCTTCGGATACGCGCGGATGCGCGACTTATGAAAGAACCAGTGCACCGCCGAGTCGAGCAGCCATGCATGATCGAGATCGGTAATCTCGCGGTCGAACCATAGCAGCACGGAGATGTATGGCGAATGCGAGAAGCGCGCCATCTTCGCGAGCAGATCGCGCCGGGCCGGTTCGTGCGCGGCCTTATCGTCAAGTGCCATGGATTCAATCAGCCGCTGGGTCTGCTCGAAAGGCAGCGCGAGAATGACATCGTCGGCGGTAAAGTCCCGGTCAGCGGTGCGCAAGAGCCACCGCCCCTCCGGCTGCTGCGCGATCTGTTCCACACCAGCGCGCAACTCAACACGGCCGCCCAGCACGCAGATGCGGTCCGCGATCGCGCCGTAGAACTCGCTCAATGGGACCGTAGGAATGCCGAGGCGTCCTCCTGTGCGATTTTTGAGGAACAGCTCGTAAAAGATCTTCGCCGCGTATTTCATGGAGCTTCGATCGGAACTGTCGTTCATGGTTGCCAGCACCAGCGGCTCCCACAGGTGCTGGATGGCCCGCGTAGTCTGGCGTGTCCGGATATACCACTGCGCAACGCTCTCGGTATCGCTTCCTTCCGCTCCGCCTCGAAGCTCGCTCAGTCCTCGCGCGATGGCGATCTTGTCTGCGAGTTCAAGCATCGGCGCGCGCAGAAAACTTCCAGTGAACTGCAGCGGCGCCGGCAAAGCACCGATCTCGATCGTCGTTGCCCGCGGTCCGCGCGATCCAGTTGCCGGCTCCAGCCAGTTCTGGCGGTCATACCAGCGGACCTTGTCAGCGAGACCCGCCGCATTGGTTAGCTCGATCAGGTTCGAACAGCAGCCGACGAGAACATGTTGCGAGTCGACCACCTCATTCAACGCCGGATGCAGATAAGAATAGGCGCGGCCGCCCACACGGGGCCGACGCTCCAGCAACGTGACGCGCGCACCTGCGCGTGCCAGCGCCTCTGCTGCG
>DATNEM010000180.1:0-8985 GCA_035552995.1 Acidobacteriaceae bacterium
CATCTGTCTCGCCTTCGTGACGAATTGATTTGTCCAATAGTTAAGCTCGTTCGGGTCCGGATCCTCCAGCGTGTACTGGTACTGCGTACGGCTGACGCGGTCGTCTACGGTGATGTTCTGGACCGGCTGCATGTAAAGATCAATGCCGCTGATCTTCTCGAGCTTCGGCTCCAGCCGGCGAATCACGTCAGCGGCACTGATGCTGCGCTCGTCCCCGAGCTTCTTCAGATTGATGGAAAGGCGGCCACTGTTGGTAGTCGTGTTGATCCCGTCCGCGCCAATGAACGAAGAGACGCTTTCCACCGCGGGGTCCTGGAGAATCACGTCGGCCAGCTTCTGCTGCTCCTCTGCCATGCCCTGTGGACTGATGGTCTGTGCCGCCTGCGATATGCCCTGGATTACCCCAGTGTCCTGCACCGGGAAAAATCCCTTGGGGATGACGATGTACATGAAGATGGTGAGCACCAGGGTGGCTACAGCAACCAGCAAGGTCACCGTCTGATAGCGCAGGACAAACTTCAGTGTCCGGCCGTAGAAGGCAATCATCGACTCGAAGACATGCTCCGACGCGCGATAGAGCTTTCCCTGTTGCGCCTCCGGATTATGCCGCAGAATCCGCGATGCCATCATCGGAGTCAGCGTCAGCGAAACGACAGCGGAGATGATGATGGTGACCGCAAG
The DNA here is from genome assembly GCA_035552995.1 of Acidobacteriaceae bacterium. Lineage (GTDB taxonomy): Bacteria > Acidobacteriota > Terriglobia > Terriglobales > Acidobacteriaceae > Edaphobacter. Next base: position 682 of record DATNEM010000180.1, read on the forward strand.
CGTGACCGCGAATTCACGGAAGAGGCGGCCGACAACATCTCCCATGAACAGCAGCGGGATAAGCACCGCGATCAGCGAAACGGTCAACGAGACGATGGTGAAGCCTATCTGCTCGGCGCCCTTGAGGGCGGCCTGCATCGGAGGGTCGCCCTCTTCGAGATAGCGTGCGATGTTTTCAACCATCACAATAGCGTCGTCGACGACGAATCCCGTAGCAATGGTGAGCGCCATCAGGGAGAGGTTGTCCAGGCTATAGCCCAGCATGTACATGGCGCCTAATGTACCGACAAGTGAAAGCGGTACAGCGACGCAGGGTATGACGGTGGCATACAGGCTTCGCAGGAAAAGAAACATTACCAGGAAGACGAGCACAATGGTGAGCAGCAGTTCGAGCTCGACATCATGCACTGATGCCTCAATTGGCGCCGTCATATCCGTGATGGTCGCAATGTTCACGCTCTGAGGCATGTTGGCCTCAAGCTGCGGCATGAGGCGCTTGATCGCCTCGACTACTTTGATGGTGTTACTTCCCGGCTGGCGTTGAACGTTGACGATGATGGCGGGCGTCTGATGACCGGGGTTGGAACCGCTGCCCGGATATCCGACCCACGCTGCCTGCGAACTGTTCTCGACGCCGTCCACAATGTTGGCGACGTCGGTGAGCATTACCGGCGCTCCGTCGCGGAAGGCAACGACGATCTTCTTGTAGTCCTGGCTGGTGACGAGCTGGTCGTTCGCGTCGATTTGAAAATCTTGGCTGGGGCCGTCGAAATTGCCCTTCGCCGCATTCACGCTCGCGTTGGAGACAGCGCTGCGCAGATTTTCGAGATCGATTCCATACGAAGAGAGCGCCGTGGGGTTGACCTGAATGCGCACCGCGGGCTTCTGCCCCCCGCTAATTGTCACCAGACCAACGCCGGCGAGCTGCGAAATCTTCGGGGCCAGGCGCGTGTCGACCAGGTCTTCCACTTGCGAGAGAGGGGTAGTACCGGACGTGATCGCCAGCGTGAGAATAGGCGCATCGGCTGGATTCGTTTTGCTGTAGATCGGCGGCGCGGGCAAGTTGGCAGGCAGAAAGCTCTGTGCGGCGTTGATCGCCGATTGCACCTCCTCCTCGGCAATATCGATGTTCAGCGCGAGGTCGAATTGCAAAACGATAACCGAATTGCCGGCCGAGCTGGTCGAAGTCATCTGGCTCAGGCCCTGCAATTCGCCGCACTGGCGCTCCAACGGTGCAGTGACCGTCGTCGCCATTACCTCCGGACTGGCCCCGGGATAGTAGGTGAGTATTTGAATCGTGGGATAGTCCACCTGCGGAAGCGCGGACACGGGCAACTGCGTGTAGGCGACGATGCCTACAAGCATGATCGCGGCCATGAGCAAAGAGGTCGCGACGGGCCGCAGGATAAAAGGACGCGACGGACTCAAGGGGCGCTGCTCCCGCTGGAAGCGTTGCCCACGTTGTGCTGGCGTCCCCCCTGGCCGTGCCCTCTGCCGCCGCCACCATTTCTGCCGCCGCCGGGACCCTCCGAACCATTGCCGGTCGAGATGGTGACCGGTGAATTGTTCTGCAACTTCTCGAATCCGCTGGTGGCCAGCTGATCGCCGGGATTGACACCCGTCACCTGCGCGGTGAGGCCGTCGGTGACACCAACGGTAATCGGCGTGATGTGTGCGTGACCGTCAGAGATCACATACACAAAGGCGGCCTGCTGGTTGTGCTGAATGGTCGCTGTCGGAATGAGCGTGACGTCCTTCAACGTTTTGACCGTAAGGCGCGCATTGACAAACTGATTGGGAAAAAGCGCGCCGTCTTTGTTGGCGAACTGCGCGCGGGCCTTGACGGTGCCGGTAGTGGTGTCTATCTGGTTGTCGAGAGTCAGCAGCGTGCCACTTTCGATTTTGTTCTGCGCAGTCCGGTCCAGGGCATCGACCGGGAGCCTGGCCCTTTTCTTCAGTTGCGGCAGAATCCCGCCGAGCTGGTCTTGGGGGACCGTAAAGACGACCGTGATGGGCTGGATTTGCGTAATGACCGCGAGCACCGTGGTGCTGTTGGCCTGCACGACGTTTCCGGGATCGACGAGGCGTAGGCCGACTCGACCGGCAATCGGCGCAACGATGTGACAGAACTGCACCTGAATCTGATCGAACTGTACGGTGCCCTGATCGTTCTTGACGACGCCCTGGTCCTGTTCGACGAGCTTTTCCTCATCGTCCACCTGCTGCTTCTGGATGGCATTGCGCGCCCACGCTGCCTGATAGCGTGCAAGGTCCATCTGCGCCTGAGCCAGCAGGCCTTGATCGCGCTGCAGAATACCTTCAGCCTGCATCAGTGTCGCCTGATAGGGACGCGGGTCGATGTCGATGAGCGCATCGCCCTTCCTCACCATCTGGCCTTCGGTGTAGTGGACTGCCGTAATCACTCCGTTCACCTGGCTCGTGATGGAGGAGGTATAGACGGGAATAACCGTGCCTATCGCATCGACATATACCCCAATATCACCTTTGCGCGCCGCTTCGGCAGTCAGGTTCACTGCGCCGCCGCCCGCTCCTCGGCCCCCGCCACGGCGGCCACCGCCGCCTGGCGCGGCTTGTGTCGTCTGCTTGCTGTGCCATACCAGAAAAAAGCCAACAGCAAATACGATCAGCACGCCGATCCAGACAAGGGCGCGCATTCCCTTCTGTGGTCTGCTTGCCGGATCAGTCGATTTGGGGAGTTGGTGATCGGAACCGATATTCGGGCGCAGTTCTGGATCGGATTGCAATGAACTCTCCTGTTAAGCCATCGACGGGGATGGGGCAGCCTTAGGCGGCTCGCGGCTTACCGTGATTGACGAATCAACCCCGCTGTTTAGTTGCAGAAACCGGGCATCGTTCCGGCGGCAAAGACACGGAAGAGGCCGTTTCACCTCATCTTATCCCAGCAGCATCACGACCGGTTTGCCGCCGCGGAGGGGCGACCGTGTGGCGCCGCAGGGTTGCCAGATCGTAAAACGTTCCCCGCCACGTGACACCGCCATCGCGCAGGGTGACAATCATCGAACGAAGCATGGCATAGACCACCAGCGCGGCGGCCACGGGGAGGAAGATGACATACGCCGCGGAAATGCGATTGATCTTCGACGAAATCCAATACAGCCCAGCAGCTGCGAACAACGTGATGCAGCCAGCCAGCCGTGTCGCAGGAAAAAGAGCGAGGACCACCGGCCCAATTGAGGACAACGCCACCGATGATGCTGCCGCCAGCAGCAAGAAAGGGCGGAAGCGAAATACGGCGAAGATATTCTTCGTCATGTTATGAGCGATGCCGCGCGCGCCTGCGGCCCAGTGGACCTCAACCATTCCAGGTGCGATCGCGACCGCTTGCTTCAGGCCTGCCCACTTGATGCGGCGGCCAAGGTAGAGATCCTCCAGGACCTCCATAGGTGTCGCGTCAAAGCCGCCGATTTGCCGATAGGCCGTGACCCGCAGCAGATTGAAAGCTCCCACGCCAATCGCGTCGCGTTTTGCGCGTGGATCGGAGGCTCGCCAGGGGCGAACCGCCCAAAGACTCATCGTCTGCAGAAAGGAAAGGACCGCCCCTTCGCCGATGGTTTGGGCCAGCATGGTGGGCATCAGCACAAAATGATCCGCTCTAGCAGATTGCGCGTATGCCAGAGACCGGCGGATGGCGCTCGGTGCAAACCGCACATCGCCATCGGTAAAGAGGAGATACTCCGCACCCAGACTTTCGATCGCCTCATGGGCGGAAATTGCCATGGCATGGGTCTTGCCTAGCCAACCGTCCGGAAGTTCTGTGATGTGCAGAACTCGCAGCCGACCCGGGGCGCTTCTGGCGATCTCATCCATCTGTGCGCCGGTTTCGTCGGCTGAGCGGTCGTTGATTGCGATGATCTGGAGATTCCTGTAGTCCTGACCCAGCAGCGAGAGGAGGCAAGGTCCGATGCCAAGCGCTTCGTTGCGTGCCGGAACAATTGCGACCACCTTGGGCTCGCCGACTGGCGCTGCATCATACCGCGGCCGATTCAAGTCAGGCACTCTGGGAAACCCGGCTGCCGCTTCCGCGAATTTAAACACCCATGCCAGCGCTATCAGCCAGGCAACCAAGACGAGAACATGCATCATGCGGCAGCTTGAGTGGGGCTCTCAAGAGGCGGAGCATATTGGGCGCCGGCGAAAAAGATCATGGCGGCTGCGAGCATCGCTAACAGAGTTGAGCCCAGGCCCAAACGCAGAGTCGAATGGTCGCTGATAATGCCGATGATCTTCGACGAGGGCATGTCTCCCACCACATGAATGACGAAAAGCTGCCCTGCCATCGCCGTGGCCCGAAGCCCTGAAGGCACGGAGTTCAGCGTTGCTGCATTTACGGGTCCGGTGCCGAGGAATATCAGGAAGACAGCAAGCGACAGAGACGGTATGACCAGCTTTGCGGGTCCAAAGAAGCACATCAGCGCCGGCGGAACCGTTAGCACTGCACTGAGGGCCGGCAGCAGGTAAAGCGCCTTGGGCGTTCTGCGCGACCATCGCTGAGCCACCCATCCTCCAAACGCAGTGCCTCCTAATCCGGCCACCACGATGATTGGCCCCATGATGCCGCCGGCGGCCTCCACAGAGTAGCCCTCCTCGCGGTGCAGAAAGGACGGCATCCACCAGGAGATGCCGCCCAGCGAGAACGTCACCGCCGCGTAGCCGAAAATTGAGGACAGGTAAGCCCGGTTTCGTACAAGCGAAAACACGCTCTGCCGGTCGGTCTTCACGTCGTTGCGGGCATTCCGCTTCGGTTCACGCAGAAAAATCAGGATCAGCAGCGCGACTAACACGCCGGGGAGCGCAGAAGACATAAAGCTCATTCTCCACCCGTGGTGCTGCGCCACCCAGGCACCAGCCTCGTAGGAACAAGCCGCGCCGACCGGAAGCGCCACATTGAAGATCGTCATCACACGATTGCGCTGCTCGGCCGGGTAGAAATCGGCAAGCAGTGCCGGCGCAAATATCCCAAAGCAGGCCTCGCCGATCCCGAGCGCCGCGTGGCGGAGGTTCAGGGAAAGGTAGTCGTGCACGCTGGCGGTCAGAAAGTTCATCGCCGCGATGGCCAGCGCCGCAGCGACGATCATCGGTTTGCGCGGAAATCGATCGCCCAGCCAGGCTGTGATAGGCGATATCCCGATATACGCGACCATGAACCACAAGGTGAGCGAACCGATCTGCGCATCGGTCAAGCGGAATTCGCCTTTTATCTGCTCCTGCACCGCCGGCAGGATGTAGCGATCCAGGTAATTCACGAAGTTCATCGCGGTCAGCAGAACGAGCGCTGTCGTCGCTCCACGAACGACTTTGTCTGTTGAACCTGGCCTGTCAATCGTGGTCATTCTCTGGCGAGAATAGCAGCCCCGCGCGAACTTTGTAGTGCCATCAAAAGGTATTGCAGCATAGAAGCAACGGTCTTTTGCCGCACACAACCTGCAACAGGAAAACATCCTCTACCTGTTGTGAGAGGAACCTTCTCGCACGTCGATTCCTTCAATTTCCCCTGGGAGACTAACAATGCTGAAGAGCCTCGCTGTAATCTCTGCCTTAGCCGTCGGCAGCTTCGCCGTCGCGCACGCCGATACCATCGCCCCCGGATCTTACCTTGTCCAAACCGGTGGCCAAGACCAGTTCACCAGCAGCAGCATCACGTTCACCCCCAATACCGCTGTGATCGCCAACATCAACGGCGCGGGTGGCACCTTCGCTACCTATTTGAGCGGCGGAGACCCCGTCACCTTCATCGGCGGCACAAACCCGTACACCGTGGGAACGAACATCTCGGCGCCCGGGGGTTCCCTGCAATTGTTCACGGTGGCGGGCGGTGGAGAGACATTCGCCTTCTTCATCCAAAGCTATTCTGCCAGCTACGGCTCCATTCCTGGGTGCAACAGCGGAGATGTCTGCCTGAACATCACCGGAAACGGCTATTTCACAGGCTCCGGAACGCACACGTATACCAACACTCCGGCCACATTCCAGTTTGACAGCTCCTATGTCCCCGGCCAGAATGTCGGCGACGTTACTTCTTTCGCAGCGCAGGCCTCCACAACTGGCGTCACCCCTGAGCCGGCGTCGCTGGCACTGCTGGGCACTGGGCTTTTGGGTCTGTTCGGCGTTGCACGTCGCCGCTTCAGCCACGCCTAAACCTCAACGCAGATTAAGCGAGGCGGGGGCCGTCGGTGGCCCCCGTTCAGCATTTAAGCTGTCCCACTACCACTGCAATAGGAGCAATTCAGAGCAAAATGCCGGTCCCATCGCCCCCATCATGCTGTAGCACCCTTGGCCGCCGGGGCGATTTTGTAGATAGTCCTGCATCACTGTAAGAACAGATGCAGAAGAGAGGTTTCCTCGCTGGCGCAGACTGTTCCACGAGCACTCCAGGGCATTGGGAGGAAGGTTGAGGCTGCTCTCCATCGCCTGCAGCACCTTGGGCCCGCCGCTATGGAAGATGTAGCTGCAAATTTGCTTCTGTTCCATGTTGTTTTCAGCCAGGAAGTCTTCCACTGTGTTGCGGAGCTGATTCTTAACCAACTCCGGTACATCTGCTGAGAGAACAATATTGAAGCCGCTCTGATCGATCTTCCACCCCATCAGGTGCTCGGTATCCGGGTAGAACGTGGAACGTGTCGCCACGATCCTTGGGCACGGCTTTCGATCCTCTCTCCGGCGTTGAGCCAGTGGCGTCTGTTCTCCAGCTAGAACCACCGCCGCGGCGCCATCGCCGAACAGGCCGCTGGCCACCATATGGGCGATCGAGTAGTCCTGCTCCTGCCAGGTGAGGGAGCACAACTCCACCGACAGCAACAGGGCATACTGGTCGGGAAAGGCCTTGATGTAATCCGCGGCACGAGAGATGCCGGCAGCGCCAGCGACGCACCCGAGACCGAAGATGGGGGTGCGTTTGATGTCCTTGGGGAAGCCCATTCTATTGGCAAGGCGTGCGTCAATGCTGGGGCAGGCGATGCCAGTGACCGAAGTAAAAAAAATCGCCGAAATATCCGCCGGCTCGAGCCCCGCTTGATCGAGCGCACTCCGAATTGCCTTCTCGCCGAGTTCGATCGCTCCCTGGATCCAGAGGTCATTCATGGAGCCGAAGCCCTTGAGCGTGCCAAGCGTATCCAGGGGATACATGATGTGGCGGTAGTCGACGCCGCAGTTGCGATGGAGCCGTTCCAGGATCGCCGGAATCTCAATCTTGTCCTGCATGCGTTGCTTCAACGCCTCGGTAATGACAGCCTGCGGATATCGGTGGGGCGGAAATGCGGTTCCTACAGATGCAATGCGCATGGAAACAAAAAACCTCGTCCAAGAGATGCGGGAAATTACGCGCTGACGAGCCCTTCATCAGCGATAGATTGGCAGGAGGTCGTACAAGCCTGTGGTCGTGCGAAGCACTTAAAATGCCTCAAGCACACAGGGACAGGCCCAAGGGGCGACAAAGAAAGTATAGCGTACGAAGTTGCCGTTCTGCGGCGAATGCTGTTGATCCAGCTGCAACTTTTGCGTCTGCGCTCGCCGCACTGTATGGGTTCGCGAACCTCTGCCCTCACTTCGGGCGCGGGTAGGTGGCCTCTACGATTGTCGAAATGCCGCCTCGCGGCCGGAAGTCGCCTACCACCTTTGCCCATACCGGATCGCAGGCTTTCACTACGTCGTCAAGAATCTGGTTGACGATGTTTTCCTGAAAGATGCCAAGGTTGCGGTAGGTAAAGAGATATTCCTTCAGGCTTTTCAACTCGAGGCAGAGATCGCGCGGCGTATAGCGGATCGTGATGCGACCAAAATCCGGAAGGCCGGTCTTGGGGCAAACCGAGGTGAATTCGGGGTCGTCGACCAGAATCTCGTAGCCCTGGAACTGGTTGGCCCAGGTATCGATGGAGGGAAACCTGGCGTCGAGGCCTGCTGCTGCGTGATCGTCTGTGTAGCCGGTTTTCTGCGAAGGCATAGGGCAATTTTATCGCGCACTAGACGTGGGTCGCGACAATAGGAAGGCCGCGCATCGCGCGGCCTTCTGGATCAGCTCTTTGCCGATTCTAATCGCGGTGCCCCAGAGTTGGGCGGTCATCGTCGGTGCTGGAACCACTTCCGCCGCTGCTGTTGGGATCGTTGTTTGAACCGCCCACGCGCCGCAGAGTCGGCTTGTTGCCGTTGCTCTTGTCATTGAGCTTGCGTTTGTTCTCAATCCGGGCCAGCCGCGACTTCACATCGTCGAACTCGCTGGTGCTGACCATATAGTCGGGTTTCGCCGGCATGATGGTCGCGATCTCCTGT
>DATNEM010000181.1:0-12694 GCA_035552995.1 Acidobacteriaceae bacterium
TGGGGTCATAGAGAAGCGATCCGGTCGCGGGATATGGCTGTCCTTCCGCGAGCCCCTTCGACAACCATTCTCAGGCAAATCGGTTAGGCGATGCCCTTCCACGAAAGTTGCGCGACCGCTGGTTACCGATGGGGGATGGGACCCGTCGTTCGCCTCCCCCGAACCCACAAAACGCGCCTTGCGATAAAGTGGTTAGGCCACTTTTCAGGACGATTACCGCCTGACTGCGCGGGGAAGGTTTGCGATGAAAAAGACGATAGTTGCGACGGGACTGGCGCTTGGGTTGATAGCGGGCAGCGCCGCTGCTCAGACCGTGAAGTGCGAGATGAGCGGCTACAAGTCCTCGGATGGTCTCAAGGCTGAAGCAATTCCCGGCGGAGTCGCTTTCACATGGTCCGGCGAGCGCGGCCAACAACTTCGGGCCGCATTCGCGCTGCACGACGGTCAGCCCATCGTGACGGAGCTCGCAGCCCGCAAAGGAACCGGCGCGTGGGTGACGCTCGGCAAGGGCCTCGAACCGGAGTTTCAGGTCACAACCGGCCGCCGCAGAATGTCGAAGACCGAAAAGGACATCCTCGTCCGGCTGCATCAGGACACGCCGGAGAACGAAGAGCGCTACAAGTGGAACGTCTTCTGGGATGCCCCGCTGGCTGTGCCGGGATATGACTCCAGCCACTTGGTCGGGCCCGGACGCACGGCGGATGAAATACATCGCGCCACGGTCAGCTACAAGTCATCCGCATGCGCAGTGAGAACCGGCGGCGATCGCGAGACTGTAACCTTCGACGGCCTTGCGCTCGGTCTCTTCAACGGCAGCCTCGAGTTCACCGCCTACAAAGGCTCGAACCTGCTCCGCCAGGAGGCCATCGCCTCGACTGACGCGAAAGATGTCGCCTACATCTATAAGGCCGGGCTGAAGGGCTTCCCCATCACCGACGCGAGCAAAGTCGTTTGGGAGGACACGGCGCAGGTCTGGCAGGAACAGCAGTTCGGCGGCGACGCCAATCAGCAACCGGTCAACGTCGCCGCGCGCAACCGCCTGGAGATTCTTGACACCGGCGCAGGCTCGCTGGGCGTGCTGCCGCCGCCGCACAAATTTTTCTTTGCGCGCGAGAACGAAGTCAACCTCGGCTATGTGTACTACCGCAAGGATTCGAACGCCAACTTCTCCATCGGCGTGATGCAGCCGGAACGCGGCGAAGGGTACAAGCCCTGGGGCGTCAGCGACGAAGTGTGGACCCATCGCGAGCAGACTTCCCGCCACCAGCAGCTGAACTACGCACTCTACAACGCGCCTCCCGGCACCGAACAGCACATGCCCGTCTACTACTACCTCTCGGCGGAGCCGAGCCACGCGACGCAGCATGCGATCCTCGCCTACACGCACGGCGACACCTATAAGCCAGTCCCCGGCTTCAAAACCGTAACCGGCCACTTTCATCTCGAACTGAACGAGATGGTGCGCGACCGCGGCACCTCCGACTTCCAGCCCAGTTGGGTTCCGGTCTTCAAAGGCCTCGGCATCAACGTCGTCTACCTCGGCGACTTCCACGACGACTCCGATCCCGCCGATCCCGGCCCCAAGCGGCTGCCCGAACAGCAGGCGTACTTCGAAGGAGTGCGCAAGCTCTCGGACAAGAACTTCCTCGTGATGCCGGAAGAAGAGGTCAACTCCTTCTTCGACGGCCACTGGTACCTGATGACGCCGAAGCCCATCTACTTTACGCATCCGCGCCAGCTCGCCGCCGGCACGCCTTACAAGACGGAAGACCCGAAGTACGGCACGGTTTACCACATCGGCTCAGCCGAAGACATGCTGAAGTTCGTCAACGAGACGCAGTCCATCATGTGGACCGCGCATCCGCGCACTAAAAGCTCCGCCCTCTTCCCCGACATGTACAAGGACAAAGACTTCTTTCTCAGCGACCGCTTCATCGGCGCCTCATGGGAGTCACTGCCGGTGGATCAGAGCCAGAAGCGGCTGTGCGAGGTACGCTGCTTCGGCCTGAACGACGAGATGAGCAACTGGGCGCCCAAGCCAAAGTTCATGCTGGCCGAGGGCGACACGTACATGAAGCGCCCCGACGACGACACCTACCCCTTCCTCGCCATCAACTACGTCAAGATGGACAAGGTGCCGCTATGGAATGAGAGCTGGGCGCCGATCGTCGAAGGGCTGCACAAGGGCAACTACTTCGGGACTACAGGAGAAATACTGTTTCACGGGTGGGGAATAGAAGGCTCCGGCGCGAAGAGCGTCTACACCGCCAACATCGAGTACACCTTCCCGCTCGATTTCGCCGAACTGGTCTGGAGCGACGGCACAACCGTCGACCGCAAGATCATCCCACTCACCGATACCCTGCCCTTCGGCACCCATAGCTTCCGCATCCCCTTCGACGCCACCGGCAAGAAGTGGGTGCGCTTCGCCGTCTGGGACGCCGCCGGCGACGGCGCGTGGCTGCAGCCCGTGGCGGTGAAGTGAGGGATATTAGTTGATGGCCCTGCAAACGAAATCATCACCTTCGCGGCGGCATTTCCAATCGGATGTGGTGTTTCGGTCAACGCCACCCCAAAACGTGACTGGTATGTTGTGATCTGCGTGAGACTCTGGCCCGTCGCACGACACAACGGAGACCTTCCCGTTGTTATCGGGGTAAGTCCGGCACGTACGTTCCTCGTTTGGAAGCCATGAAGAATTCATATCCGTGTACACGCGCACAGTTGTTGACCAATAGCTGTCGATCTCAGCGTCAGAGTCCCTCTTACTTTGAAGCTTAGACGCACACCGGCCGTCATCTTTCCACCAATGCTGACCGCTGTCAAAAGACATTATTGGCAAGTTCTCGGTCGAAGTCGCGCACGTAAAAGCATCATGCGATTCTCCGTTCGTGTTCCTCTGCATCTGCTCAAAAGCTTGACTGCGAGCCTGCTCAGACTTCGTCGTCGCTTCGGCCGCAAGCCTAACGTGTTGATGTTGAAGAGACACAATGAAGTCAGCGGCGACTTTGTATTCTGGAGCGGATTTTGATATCGCCCATAGCTGACGAAATGCTTCGTCAGGGTCTGTGCAGTTCGTCGCATCTTGACCGCTTGAGATTCCACAGGCTGCTCGCGCTCGGCCCAGATGTTCCGACGCGGAGAGATGGCTAAAGTGATAGTCGGAATAGTAGCCCGAGATACCGGCGCAAAGTATTGGAAGGACGAAAAGCACGCCGATCAGGACCATGAACAAACGTCCACCGGGCGTCGTTTGCCTCATGAAGCTCCGACGAGCAGCCGTAACCCCTCCTCTAACTCGGTTGAGCATTGTTATCCTTGCCGTTGTCGATGTTTTATTGTTACCGCGAAGTTTACACCGGCTTAGACCGAACCGGCATCAAGTACCAGAACAACGGAAGGACAGAGCCAATGCATGTGACGACGCCTAGTCGTCGCCGAGACGGCTAAAATCACTCCATCATGCCCGGCATCTTCTTTCTCGACTCGATTCGCCGCGCCGCCCGCGAACGCGCGCGACTGAAGCGAGTCCAGGTCGCGCAGAGATGGCCGCATATCGAGGGCGAGATCAACCACTGGAAGATCGTTCCCGCAGGCGAAACCTCCGACTCCTTCTCGCAGACCGACGTGATCGAAGCCGCATTCCACTTCACACTCAACGGCGAATACTACGGCGGCTACGTGCGGAGTGCCCCCATGGGCCGGCGCGAAGCGGAGAAAGCCGCCACCGGCAGCCCGAAGCTCACCGTCCGCTACGATGCGAAGAACCCCGACCACAACCTTGTGCTTGCGGAGGACAACAAAGCGCTTCCATTTGCGATTGTGTCCGGCTAGTTATGGTGATCGAATGAAAACAAACGGACCATGGCTAGGCAATTAAACGCGGTCCGGGGCTGCTGTAGCTCGAACGATCAACCTTCCGATGTAGTCGGCAGCTTCGCGGCATCCCATGCCGCGATACCGCCGGCCATCTCCTCCAGGTTTGTGAAGCCGTGCTGGTGCAGGATGCTCGCGGCAATGGACGATCGATAGCCTCCGGCGCAGTGAACGGCGATGCGGCGGTCGCGCGGAAGATCAGCGACGCGTTCCGGCAGATGATTGAGCGGGATGTTGAGGCTGCCGGGAATGTGCTCCGTGTGCCATTCTCGCGCTGTGCGGATGTCGAGAACCAGCGGCGGGTCGGGCATAGCGAGTTCATCGGCGATATCTGCAGCCGTCACGCGCTCGGTGGGCCACACGAGCTCTGCGCGCTCCGCAAGCGCAGCCATTCCGCCATCCAGATAACCGCGCACGTGGTCGAACCCGATCCGGCCGAGACGCAGCGCCGCCTCCTGCTCGCGGCCGGGCTCAGCGATGAGCACAATGGGGCGTGTCCGATCCAGCAGGGTGCCAGCCCAAGTCGCATATTGGCCGCCGAGGCCGATATTGATACTGCCGGCGATGTGTCCCTTGGCATATTCCGCGGAATCGCGAACATCGAGCACCTGTGCGCCCACATCGCCGAGCCCGAGGAGCTCATCGAGTGAGACCGGCTGAAGGACCCGTGCGAGATTTGCATCGAGAGTCACTCGCTCGCGTGTGTTCAGCACAGCGTCATAGGTGAAGTATTCCGGCGCGTCAGGCTGGTCCGCGGCTACAAGACGGATGAAGTCGTCCTTCGACATTGGCTGCAGCGCGTAATTCATCCGCCGCTGATCGCCGAGTGTGGAAACCGTGTCCGACGAAAGATTCTTCCCACAGAGCGAGCCGGCGCCGTGCGCGGGGTAGACGAGGGTTTCGTCCGGCAGCGGCAAAAGCTTGGTATGGAGTGAGTCGTACAGATGCGCGCCGAGTTCCGCGGCAGTCCAGCCAAGCGAAGCGCGCAGATCCGGCCGGCCGACGTCTCCAATGAAGAGTGTGTCGCCGGTAAGAACCGCGAATGGCTTCGTCTCACTCTTCGCGCGATCGAATACCAGAATGGAGATGGACTCAATCGTATGGCCCGGTGTCTCCAGCACCCGGAGGCGCATCCCTGGAAACTCGAGCGTGTCGCCGTCGGACATCGGGACAAATTTGTATTCCGCCTCGGCGCGACGGCCCAGGTGGATCGTGGCGCCGCACTGGTCGCGCAGCTCGAGATGACCGGCGATGAAATCGGCGTGGAAGTGCGTGAGGAAGACGTGCCGGATTTCGAGTCCGAACCGAGCCGCGTCGGCAAGGTACTGCTCGATATCGCGCTGCGGATCGACGATGACCGCCGTGGAACTTGCCTTGTCGCCCAGCAGATACGACGCGTGAGCAAGGCAGCCCAGGTAGTACTGTTTCAGAACCATGCGCTTCTCTTTCTTGAGATGTGAGGCGGAAGACGGAATCAGGTTGGCGTGCGCAGCAGCAAATAGCACCCGGTAATCGCGAAAAGAATATCTGGAGACCAGGCAGCCAATGGCGGCGGCAACGTAGAAATGTTCCCCATCGACGAAAAGAGGCCAGTCAGCGCCCAGTAGGCAATCGCAAGGCCGATGGCGGTGCCCACACCGACAAGACCGGCATGCTTGCCGATCATGACGGCGAACGGCACAGCAAGAACGGCCATTACCAGCGTGATGAACGGCACGGCGAGCTTGTTCTGGAGTTCCACGCGAAGGGTAGTCGTGTCGATGAGTCCGGATTCTGAAAGACCCGCGATGTAGTGGGACAGTTCGGCATAAGACATTTCATCCGCGGGAGTATCTTCATGAATAAAATAGCCGGGCTGTTCGCGGACCTCCGAGAAGGTGGCGACAGTAAAAGGCTGATATGCGCCCAAGGCCGCGCCCGCGAAGGAGCGCTGCCAGCCATTCTCGAATATCCAGGTTGCCGACGTCGCGTCCCAATGGACGGTGTCTGCATGGATGCGGCGTTCCAGCGTGAAATTCACCGGATCAAACTCGAAGACGGTAAGGTTGGCGAATACGTGGAGCTTGGGATCGTAGGCCTGGTAATAAAAGATGCGCGTGGGCGATCCGGCAGGCCCTGCTTGTCCGGAGATCCATTTTCGCCCCGCCAGCGCAAAGGTCTGCGCAGGGCGTCCCTTGATCTCGGCGCGGAGTTGCTCCTGATGACGATTGGCATCGGGAAGGTAGTACTCATTGAAGGCAAAAAGTCCGGCGGAAAGCACGGCCGCAAGCACAAGCACCGGCGTGACCACACGATAGAGTGAAATGCCGGTCGCCTTCATGGCGGTGAGTTCGGAGGACCGATTGAGCGAACCGAAGGCGAGCAGCACAGCCAACAGCGAGCAGAGTGGGACTACGGCCGACACAATATAGGGAATGAGATACCAGAGATATTCGCCGACAACGATAAATGGCGTCTGGTTACGGATGATGTCGCCCATCAACTCGAAAAACGTGAACACCACGTAAAGCACAACGAAGGCGCCAAGCCAGAGCGCGAAGTTGGTGAGATAGGAGCGTACGACGTACTCGTCCAGCAGCAGCGGAAAGCTTGTCCGGAAAAAGCGACGCAGCCGCGGAGGTGCAGCATCGTTCGCTGCTCGTTCGCTGTCCTGCTCTGACCCCGGTTCACCCGTTTCGGGTTCCGCGGATTCGCTGGTAAATAGCCGAATGAGCCGCCGGGGAGCAACGCGGGAAAAAGCCTTGTCCACATTTAGGCCCAACCATGCAAAAAGATCGAGCAGAATGCCTCCGCCTGCCAATTGCTGCAGCAGAAGGAGGCCAAAGAGCGTAAAAACAATGTTCGCCGACCACACGCCAAGAAATGGGGATAGCTTGCCGGACTTCGCGAATGCGACACCGAGGTTGAAGACAAGGTAGTACGCGAAGACAAGCAACAGGGTCAGGACAACGCCGCCGCTCTTGCCGCCGCGCTTTGACGACAGCCCAAGCGGCACTCCAATCAGCATCAGCACCAGGCAGGCAAAGGGATAGGAGAAGCGTGACTGCAGTTCAATGCGCGCGGCCAGCCGATCGCCAGCCGTCGGCATCGGCTCGCCTGGAATCGGGATGCCGCGGATACGCGAGGAGAGTTCCGGCAGCGTAAGCGCCAACAGATGAGTGCTGCTGCGCGAGATATGAGTTTCATCCTGCGAGATAAGCTGCAGCGGCACATTGCTTTCGCCAAAGGTATAGAAGTCGTATTGGTTGGGGTCAGTGGGATTGGGATGATGCTGGCCGCCATTGAGCAAGAGCAAACGAAGGTCCTGCGGGTCGGACGAAGCACGTCGCGATATGATGGCCCGTTCCGCGGTGGTGACATCTGGGTTTGCCGGCTGAGTGAGATCTGCGAGAAAGACATGTTGCCACACCGCGGAGCCGGAACCTGGATGAACGTCCTGCACGTAAAGCACATAGTTCTTAAAGTCTTCATAGAAGACCCGCGGCTGCACCTCAAACGATGCCTGCGAAGATTTCAGGCGGTCTTCCAGGCGAAGCAGGTCGGCTGCTCCACGGGGAGCAAAGTAGAGCGTGTTCACAAGGCCGAGCCCAAGCGCGGCCAACGAAAGAATCGAGACGATGCCAACAAAAGTAGTGGCGCCGATCCCGCTGGCGCGCATCGCCGTCACCTCGGAATCCGCGGCAAGACGCGAGAGCCCCAGCAGGACGCCCGCCAGGACGGCCGTAGGAATCGTAACGATGAGCGTATTGGGCAGCATGTCCGCGAAGATGCGCAACACGTCCGCGATCGAGGCAGAATCGCGGACTAGAAGGTCCAGGATCTTCTGCATATCGCGCATAAAGAGCACGAACGTGAACAGCACTCCGCCCAGCAGAGCATAGGAACTGACTTCGCGGAGAATGTAACGGGTAAAGATGCGCATCGTCGTGCCAGGTCAAGTGTACTGCGCAGGCATCAGAACTTGAATCGATAGCGCAGTTCGGCGTAGATCTGCCGCGGATCGTTGAAGTGGAAACCGCCGAAGGTGAGCGAGTTGTCCAGCAGCACGCGCCGATTCGCGATATTGGTGGCGGTGATCGAGCCGGAGAGGCTTTCCGTGAATGCCTTGCCGAGAGCAAGGTCAACGGCGGTATGCGCGGGCAGATAGGCGTTGGGATATGGCAAAGTCGGATCGGGAGCGCCGTTTACAAAGCCGGAGCCATAGGAAACATTGGCTGATGCTGTGACCGCATGGGGCAGCGTAGCGTTGACACCGGCGCTAAGCGTATTCCGCTGGTCATGATCGAGCGGCGAATAGTCGAAGCCAACGTCGCATTGCGGCGAAGAGACAGGCGCGCAGATGAGGCCGCCGGTAATTGCGCCGCGCTGTTCGGCGATCTGGTTCGAATAGGCAAGGTGAAGCTGTGCGATGTGCGCGATGCGCGGCGAACGCAAGGTCAACTCCCACGCGCGGACCAGCGCGCCGTCGATTGTGACCGGATAGTAAAGACTGGATTCTCCGAGGTTGGAGTGGTCGAGGAAGTTGTTGGCCCGCGTCTTGAATGTGTCGGCGTCGAGCAGCCATCCGCGCACCGGAATCTCGACGCCAAATTGGTGCTCCTCGTCGCGTTCACCATGGAGCTTTGCAAAGTCCGTATCATTCGCCTGCGCATATTGCACCAACGGGCCCGACGCTGTCAGCAGCGGCGGCGGCTGGTAGAAGCGGCCGTAAAATCCACGGAAGACCCAGTTCAGGCGCGGAATGCGGATAGAAGCACCTATGCGGGGAGTGATCTCGCTCTCGACCAACGGCCCCTGGAAGCGCGAATATCTGAGGCCTCCGCTCAGCGTCAGCCATGAGGTGGGCTGGATGTTGTCCGAAACGAACTCCTCCACCACGCCGGCGGAGGCCGACGCCGGAAGGGCGAAGTTGCTTCCGCTCGCGCCGTTGAATACAGCCGCGAAATAGTCGCCGTCATGCTGACCGAAAGAGTAGATTCCCGCCTGCAACGTGTTCCGAACGCCGTGAGCCAGTGAGGAATCGAGTGTGAACGAAGCCTGCACCCCTCCATAGTTCGAACTGCGGTTCGATGTCGTCGCCACGGGCAGGTCGTTCGGGCCGGGAGAGTAGTCGGCGCGGTTGAAGTGGTAAAACGGCGATACCTGCACCACAGCGGACGGGGAGAGTGTACGAATCCAGCTGAAGACAGCAAGCGCGTCGGTTTCGTGCTGCGCGTCGCGCAGATGGCTAGAGCCGTAGGGCTTATTAAACTGCTGGGCCTCAAAGTCTGTAGTGCTGGGATCGTAGGGAATCTGAAAGAAATCGTTACGCGCCTGAACGACGAAGCGCAGCTGATCGCGGGCCGTGCGATTGTCGATGAGCGATCCGAAACCGCCGAAACCGTTGGCAGCATCGTGATAGGGATGCGAGATCGGCGGCGCGAGGCCGTAGTTGCTCCGGTTGCCGTTGACGCTTGCATACCAGGCGACGCGCTGCGTGTGGTCGCCGAAGGATAGCTGGTCGTCCGTCTGGAAGAAGCTGCCCGCGGATGCGACAAATTCTCCCTGGCGCGAGCGCTCGAAGCCCGTGCGGGGAACGACGTTGAATATCCCGTAGGTACGATCGCCGAGATCGGCGGAGTAGCTGCCGCGCTGCACCTCGAGGTAGTCGATGTCGCGCGGCGAGATTTGCGCGCCCACGTTGGACGCGATATTGGTATTGGGAATCTCGATTCCGTCGATCAGCCATGAAACCTGATGCCCGCCTCGGATGTGCAGCATGTCGTGCGTCATGTACGCGCCCGGAACATTGTCCGTAATCATCGACAGTGAGTTGGTGCGGTCAGCTCCGGGCGTCTGCTCGATCATCGCGCGCGAGACAAGCGTCGTCGGTGTCATGGTGGAAAGCGTCGCGGCTGGCGCAGTCACTGTGACGGACTGTGAAACAGACAGAAGGTTGAGCTCGAAGTGCAGCACCGGCGAGACGCCAGAGTGGACGGTGACTGCCTGCTGCAGCGTGGCGAATCCGGAACCGACGACGGTCACGTTATAGTCGCCCAGCGGAACATTGAGCAGCGTAAACGCGCCTTCTGCATTGGTTTCGCCCGATTGCGAGAATGCGGAGTTTACGGCAGACGCCGTGATGTGGACACCTGCAATCGGCCGATGCTGCGGATCATGCACGATCCCGCGAAGATCGGAGAATACCGTGCCGTGCGCCAGAGACGCATTGCCGACGAGGCAGAGAGCAACCGTGGCGAGCACAACGCGCAAGCGAGCAACCGAGATCATGGGTCTCCAAAGACATCGTGGCAAACAGCGGCAAAGCAACGCGGCCGCGTGCGACTTTAATTAGTCGTCGGTCAGCAAAAAAAGCTGTGGGGGGTTGAAGGACGGTTTACGCGTGCAGATCAGGCGGGCCGCGCGTCGTCGGTACAGATATTGCGAAGCGATGCGCTGCACGCGGCGGTTCTGCTTGCGGCGCAGCGCCACGATGGAACCTGGCTGCAAATTGCGGCGCCGTTCCAAGGGCGAAGGAAACCGTTTGCGGGGCCGTGGCAGCAACCGGATAGAACGGACACGGCCCGGGAGCAGCGAGCGGCGCGCGTGAGTCTGCTTGACGGAGGATCGAATGCCGCATTGCGCAGTGATGTGCGCCATGGCTGCGGCAGCAGGGCGGAAGACCCGCTTCTGAATCGGTCGTCGTCAGCGACAGCGCAGCAGCGGGCGCGAAGAACGCGATCAGCAGCGTGATGGCCAGCAAGCGGCGCATACGAAAAGTATAGCGATCCGATGCGGATTGCGATGTCAGCGGGTTGTCAAAACATGCGAGGTTTTCTGCGCTGAACATCTTTGTTATCACCCATACAATTTGCTTATGCCGGAGCTGCCCGACATCGCCGCGTACATCATCGCTCTTGAAGCGCGTGTCGTCGGCCAGACACTGGAGCAGGTGCGCCTCGCAAGCCCGTTTGTGCTGCGGACAGCGCAGCCGCCGCTGAACGCGATCGAAGGGCAGCGTGTCCGCGGGTTGCGGCGCATCGGCAAACGCATCGTCTTCGAGTTCGAGAACCATATCTTCGCGGTGCTGCACCTGATGATCGCAGGCCGTTTGCACTGGCGCGAGCGAGGGGCGAAGCTCGCAGGCCGCAATTCCCTTCTCGCGTTCGACTTCCCTGCCGGCTCGCTCGTTCTTACTGAGGCCGGCTCCAAACGCCGTGCATCTCTGCACCTCTTCGCCAACGAGAGCGATCTGGCGTCGGTCGATCCGGGCGGCGCGGAGATATTCACGCTCGATCTAGCCGGTTTCCGTGCGGCGCTTACCGCCGAGAACCGCACGCTGAAGCGAGCTCTTACCGATCCACGCATTCTTAGCGGCATCGGCAATGCGTATTCCGACGAGATCCTGCACGCCGCGCAGCTCTCGCCGATTTTGCAGACGCATAAGCTCACCGAGGAGCAGTGGCAGCGGCTCTTCGATGCGACACGCCAGACGCTGCAGCTCTGGCTCGATCGGTTCAGCGCGGAGGCCGTCAAGAAGTTTCCCGAAAAAGTCACCGCCTTTCGTCCCGAGATGGCTGTGCATGGCCGGTTCGGCCAGCCCTGCCCGCGCTGCGGCACGGCGATCCAGCGCATTCGCTTCGCCGATAACGAGACCAACTACTGCCCGCAGTGCCAGACTGGCGGTAAGCTGCTCGCGGACCGCAGCCTGTCGCGCCTGCTCGGCTCGGACTGGCCCAAGACGCTGGACGAACTCGAAGCGTTGAAACGCAGATAGCTCCCGCCTGCATCGAACCTGAAGATGCCTGCTGCGCGCAAAGCCGCCCGTGCTTTGGCAACTCCTGCCGCTAAGTCCGCAGCGTCGGCTGCTCCTTTTGTGCCGGAGGAGCGATCGCTGCCGGTGCTCGCGAGTGCAGCGCAGAAGTGCCGCGGCTGCGATCTCTACCGCAATGCCACGCAGGCCGTCTTCGGCGAGATCGAAAGCGGCTCCGAGGCGAGCAAACCGCGCGTTGCGATCATGATGATCGGCGAGCAGCCAGGTGACCGCGAGGACGTCGAAGGGCATCCCTTCGTCGGGCCGGCGGGCAAGCTGCTCGACGAATGCCTGGAAGAGGCCGGCATCGATCGACGCAAGGTTTACGTCACCAATGCGGTCAAGCACTTCAAGTGGGAGCCGCGCGGTAAGCGCCGCATTCACGAGAAGCCCACGCTGCGCGAGGTGCGCGCCTGCCGGCCGTGGCTCGATGCCGAGATTGAGACGGTGCGTCCGAAGCTGCTGGTCGCACTCGGCGCGACGGCGGCGCAGTCGCTGCTTGGGTCGGCGTTCCGGCTCACGCAGCACCACGGCGAAGTCCAGAGCGCGGCCGGTTTGCCGCCAGTCGTCGCGACGCTGCATCCTTCGGCGGTGCTGCGCGCGATCACGCCAGAGGACCGGCGTGCACAGCGGGCAATGCTCATCGACGACCTGCTCGCTGCCGCGCGGCTGGCGGCGTGACCCCTCCCCCCCCGTATCCCTTTTTTCAAGATCTTGAAAACAAATGGCATAGAGGTCAAGTTCTTGATTCCATTGAAAAACCCATAAACCGTTAGAATTGTGGCACTTGGCAACCCCGCTGAAGAGGATGAAAGAGCCAGGCCTGAGCCGCGCCGCTTCCATTCGTCTAGTTCTATTTTACAGGGCGTGTCAATGGGCAGATCACGCTTGACATCTGACGCCTTTACTCCTACATTGTAGTTCAAACAATAGCTACTTTGTAGGACATATATGGCAAATACAACTTCCCTTGGCGAGTTCGAACAAATCGTTCTGCTGGCGATTTTGCGGCTGGACGAGAACGCG